>NZ_JBPGXO010000001.1:0-200529 GCF_056755555.1 Luteibacter sp. SVR4-7G
AGATGTGTATAAGAGACAGACATCTTTTCGCGACCCCCTCCCAGTCCTGGAAGACCGGTCCGAAAAGCTGTCGCGCGCAGGCGCGCTCCTACACCTCTCCCCACCAAATCTTGCGGGGCAACATCCCCTACAATCGCCGATCACCCCAACACTCCCTCGCCCGATGATCTCCCGCGAACAATTCGACGCCTACGCCGCGCAGGGCCACACGCGCATCCCGCTGGTGCGCGAGGTGTTTTCCGACCTCGACACGCCGCTCTCGGTGTACCTGAAGCTGGCCGACGGCCCGTACACCTTCCTGTTCGAATCGGTCGAGGGCGGCGCCACCTGGGGACGCCATTCCATCATCGGCCTGCCGGCACGCCGGGTGTATCGCCTGCGCGGCCACGAGCTGGAAGTGGAGGAGAGCGGCGAGGTCGTCGAGCGCCGCCACCTCGAGGACCCGCTCGCCGAGATCGAGACCCTGCGCAAGCAGTACGACGTGCCGAAGCTGCCGGGCCTGCCCGACTTCACGGGCGGCCTCGTCGGTTACTTCGGTTTCGAGACCATCGGCTACATCGAGCAGCGCCTCGCGCAGTGGGACAAGAAGGACGAACTCGGTACGCCCGACGTGCTGCTGATGCTCGCCGACGAAGTGGCCGTGTTCGACAACCTCAAGGGCCGCCTCTATCTCATCGTGCACGCCGATCCGGCGCGCCCCCAGGCGTACGCGGAAGCGTCGCGCCGCCTGGATACGCTGGCCTTCCGCCTGCGCCAGGGCGGAGTGTCGTACCCGCAGCTGCTGCAGCCTGCGGCGCTCGACGAGTCCGACTTCAAGTCCTCGTTCACCCGCGAGGAATACGAGGCGATGGTCCGCAAGGCGCAGGAATACATCCGCGCCGGCGACATCTTCCAGGTGGTGCCTTCGCAGCGCCTGAGCGTCGGTTTCAATGCGCGCCCCGTAGACGTCTATCGCGCACTGCGCGCGATGAACCCGTCGCCGTACATGTTCTTCATCGACATCGGCCCCACCCAGATCGTCGGCTCCTCCCCGGAGATCCTCGTGCGCCTGAAGAACGGCCGCGTGGTGCTGCGCCCGATCGCCGGCACGCGCCGCCGCGGCAAGGACGCCGCGGAAGACATCGCGCTCGAGACCGAACTGCTCGCCGATCCCAAGGAACGCGCGGAGCACCTCATGCTCATCGACCTCGGCCGCAACGACGTGGGCCGGGTAAGCAAGACGGGCACGGTGAAGCTGGCCGAGTCCTTCGTGGTCGAGCACTACTCGCACGTGATGCACATCGTGTCCCAGGTGGAGGGCGACATCCGCGACGGCCTTTCGTACATGGACGTGATCAAGGCGACGTTCCCCGCCGGTACGGTCAGCGGCGCGCCGAAGATCCGCGCGCTGGAGATCATCCAGGAACTGGAGCCGTTCAAGCGCAACATCTATGCGGGCGCCATCGGCTGGCTCGGCTGGTGGGGCGACGCGGATACCGCGATCGCGATCCGCACCGCTGTCATCCAGGACGGCCGCCTCCACGTGCAGGCCGGCGGCGGCGTCGTCCACGACTCCGATCCCGCGGCCGAGTGGGAAGAAACCATGAACAAGGGCCGCGCACTGTTCCGCGCCGTTGCCCAGGCCGCCAAAGGCCTTTGAAGCTCCATGTGTGGGAGCCAGGTGCCCGTTCCGGTGATGGCCCAGGCAGCCAAGGGCCTTTCCAGTTCCATGTGGGAGCCGGCTACGCCGGCGATCCCGCGGCAGCGGGCAACTCGCCGCAAGCACCCATCGCCGCTGAAGTAGCTCCCACACAAAGCAACCGAACATCGTGAAGGATTACCCCATGAATAGCCGTACGATCATCGCTGCCACCTCCCTCGCCGTGCTTGCGGCCACCGCGCAGGCGCGCGAGCCGTGGAGCGACGACGTCGCCTCGCGCACGCAGGCGCTGGCGCTGCTGCAATCGCTCAATGCCGACCTGCTGAGCCACCCGAGCGCAACGCTCACGCTGGAGCGCTGGTGCGGCGCCCACGGACTGGCGCCGGAAGCGAAGATCCTGGCCCGCCGCGTGAAGGGCCAGGACAAGCCGCTGCCGGATGCCGAGCGCGCGACCCTGGCTATCGGCCCGGAAGAACCGGTGCGCTACCGCCGCGTGCAACTGGCCTGCGGCGATCACGTGCTGTCCGAGGCGGACAACTGGTACGTGCCCTCGCGTCTCACGCCCGAGATGAACCAGATCCTCGACACCACCGACCAGCCGTTCGGCAAGGTGGTCCAGGCGTTGCGTTTCCGCCGCCAGACGCTCAGCGCCGACCTGCTGTGGGCCCCGCTGCCGGCAGGCTGGGAGATGGACGCGCCGCTGCCCCCGCCACACAAGGGGCCGCTGGCGATTCCGCACGAGGTCCTGCGCCACCGGGCGGTGCTGTTCACGGCCTCGAACCAGCCCTTCAGCCTCGTGGTAGAAACCTACACCTCCGACGTCCTGGCCTTCGGGCGCCGCTAGCCCCCGCCCCACGCACTGTAGGAGCGCGCCTGCGCGCGACAGCTTTTGGGGCTTTGAGTAACAGGGCCAGTTGCTCTTCGCTAAAAGCTGTCGCGCGCAAGGCGCGCTCCTACAGGCCAGCCGCCGTAGGGCCAGCCTCCGTAGCCCAGCCGCGGGCCAGACGGCATACCCGACCCGGCAGGCCAAGCTGCTTATCCCATCCGGCCGACTTGGCAGCCGGGTCCGGGCGCCGGAAGCTGTGCCTGTCCCACGACGGAGAAGGGGCCATGTCCTCGGTGCCGGTCCAAGCCCGGAAAATTCCTGCCGCCGGCGTTCCCGGAACGAACGCTTTCGGCCCGCTTTTAAGCATCAACAACACGCCGCGGCTCGGCCCGCAGCCGAATTCGCTCGACAACGCGGTGAGCTGCGCCACCCATTGGGTACGCATGTCCGATGGCCGCCGGGCGGATGCCATGTGGCTCGAGGCCGGCGCGATGATGCAGAAGATGGTGCCGCGCGCCGAGTGGGTGCGGTACCTGCGGAAGATACGCCTGGACCGCGGCCAACTCGTCGGGCGCGAATGGTTCGAGGTCACGCGCGTGCGCGACCCGGTGGGTTTGCCCGCGGGCGACTACCTCAACGTGATCTTCGTGTCGCACTACACGCGGGCGGTGCTGTTCGAAACCGTATCGCTGGCGCCCGGCGGTACGAGGTGGCTTCCCGTCGGCTACGTGATCAGACCCGTGCAACGCGAAATCGCGTTCACCACATAAACTACTGCAACAAGAACCCATCGCTTTTTATAGAAGCGACCGCCGTATGTGGGAGCAACTGTCTTTTGTGGAAGCCGCTTCAGCGGCGATGGGTGCTCGCGGCAAGCTTGCCCGCTGCCGCGGGATCGCCGGCGGAGCCGGCTCCCACAGAGTTGGCGGTAATGCGCGAGTCACAGCGCTTCGTCGAGCGCTTTGTAAAAGCGCTCCGGCGCCTCGATCATCGGTGAGTGGGCGAGGCCTTCCAGCGGAATCAGCTTCGCACCGGGAATGCGGGCCGCAGCTTCCTTCCCCAATTCCGGATAATTGCCCAGCTTCGCCTTCACTTCGTCCGATGCACCATCCGCGATTGCCGTCGTATCCCGCTGTCCGATGATCAGCACCGTCGGCACCTTGATCTGCGGAAACTCGTAAACCACCGGCTGGGTAAACACCATGTCGTAGGTAAGCGCGCCAGCCCAGGCCGAGGTTTCCTTGCCGTCGCCTTCGTACTGCCCGGCCTGCATCAGCACCCAGCGGTCGTATTCGGGTTTCCACTGGCCGGCGTAGTAATGCGCCATCTGGTAGCGCTTGATGCCGGCGTACGATGTTTTCAGGTCGCGCGCGTACCATGCGTCGACGCTCTGCCACGGCACGCCCTTGGCCTTCCAATCCTCCAGGCCGATGGGATTCACCAGCACCAGCTTCTCCACGCCCTGCGGATACATCAGCGCATAACGCGCACCCACCATGCCGCCCATCGAATGTGCGACGACTGTGACCTTGTCCACACCGAGGCTCGCGAGCAGATCATGCGTATCCGCAGCCAACTGGTGGAAGCTGTACTGGAACGTATGCGGCTTCGACGATTTGCAGAAGCCGATCTGGTCGGGAATCACCACCCGGTAGCCTTCGGCACGAAGGTGTTCCGCCGTGGCCGCCCAGTATGGGCCGCAGAAGTTCTTTCCGTGCAGCAGGACGGCGGTGCGGCCATTCGCATGTTCCGGCTTGAGATCCATGTAGGCCATCTCCAGCGACTGGCCCTGGTTCTTCACCGGGAACATCGTGACGGGATAAGGGTATGGGAGCCGTTCGAGACGGGCACCGAGGTTTTCGACCTTCGGCGTGTCCTCGGCGAAGGCGGGCAGGGCGAACGCAAGGGTGACGAGCAGGGCGGGGACGAGAGGGCGCATCACGAACTCCTACAGCAACTCAGGATGTATGCCGGCATCTTACGCGAGAGCCGCTGCCATACTCGGTACACGTGCACGCAGGGAGTACAGCATGTCCGACTTCGACGCACCGGCTCGCAGTTATATGCGCCCGCCGATGACACGCGGCGTGGATCCGCAGCGGATGAACTGGCTTTGGCAGCTTATTCTCGAGGCGACCGGACTCGACCCCACCGATGTGCGCGACGCGCTGATCGCAAGTGGCGTCGCCGCTACCGACAAGCGGATGGCCAGTTGGCAGGTAACCGACGACGACGCGAATTATTTTCCGCTGACGATCGCGGAACTGGAGCGCAACCTGCGCTCGGTCATTGCCCACAAATCAAAGCCAGAGTAGGAGCGCGCCTGCGCGCGACATCTTTTGAGGCCGTGAGGAACAGGGCCTGTTACGTTTCGCGAAAAGCTGTCGCGCGCAAGCGCGCTCCTACATGCGCGAGGCGCCCGTCACGAGGTGCCGGTCCGAGGCGCCCGTCACGAGGTGCCGGTCCGAGGCGCCGGTCACGAGGCGCCGGTCGCGAGGCGCAGCCCACGAGTCAGGAATAACGTTCCGACAGGAACCGGAAGAACGCGCGCAACCCTTGCGCTTCGCCGCCGCGCGGGTGGGCCGGGCGGTCGCCGTCGTTCCAGGCGTAGGTGTCCAGGTGCATCCAGTTCTGGCCATCGGGAATGAAGCGCTCGAGGTACAGCGCCGCGGTGATCGCGCCGGCGTGGCGCGACGGCCCCGCGTTGGCGAAGTCGGCCACGTACGATTCCAGCATGCGGCGGTAGGGCCGCCACAGCGGCAGGCGCCACAGCGGATCCTGCACGAGTTCGGCGGAGCCGATCACATGATCGGCCAAGGGGTCGCGGTTGGTGAACAGCGCCGGCAGCTCGGGACCGAGCGCCACGCGCGCGGCGCCCGTCAGCGTCGCGAAATCGATGATCAGGTCGGGCGACTGCTCCACGGCGTAAGCGATGGCGTCGCACAGCACCAGACGGCCTTCGGCATCGGTGTTGTCCACCTCCACCGTATGCCCCGCGCGCGTGCGGATCACCTCGCCCGGACGCATGGCATTCCCGGCGATGGCGTTTTCCACCGCGGGCACCAGCAGCGTCAGCCGCACCGGCAGTTTCGCCTTCATCACCAGGCCGGCCAGCGCGATGGCGTGCGCCGCGCCGCCCATGTCCTTCTTCATCCAGCGCATGCCGTCGGCCGGCTTGATGTCCAGGCCGCCGGTGTCGAAGCACACGCCCTTGCCGATGAGCACGAGCTTCGGGCTGGAAGCCTTGCCCCAGGTGAGCTCGATGAGGCGCGGCGGACGATGGCTGGCGCGGCCCACCGCGTGGATGGTGGGGAAGTTGTCCTTGAGCAGCTCGTCGCCGACCCATTCGCGCACCGTGGCCTTGTGTTGGTCGGCATGGGCGTGGACCGCCTGCGAAAGCTGCTCGGGGCCCATATCCTCGGTGGGCGTATTCACCAGGTCGCGCACTTCCTTCGTGGCGTCGATGAGCGGCTGCACCGTGCGCAGCAGGGCCGGGACCACCACGAGCCGCGCCGGCTTGCGCTCCGCCGCGCGGTAGCGATCGAAGCGGTAGGCGCCCAGCGCCCAGCCCAGCACCACGAGCTCGGCCTGGTCGCGCTCCTGGAAGACGCCTTCCGGGGAAAGTTCGTAAATCCCTTCGGGCAGGCGGTTCGGGAGCCCGCCCAGCGCCGGCAGCGGAAGGCGGCGATCCACGCCCACCAGCACCCGCGCGATCTCACCGGATGCGCCCGGCAGCACCGCCAGGGCGCCCGGCTTCGGCCGGAATCCGGTGGAGGCCAGCCATTGGCGCTGCGCCGCATCCAGGCGCGCCTCGGTGGCAGCCATGCTGCCGGCATCGACGGTCTCGATGGGGACAGCGCGTTTTCCGGATTTGCGGTCGATCAGCGATGACATCAGGCCTCCCGTGCCTCGCGGTCGCAGCGGGCCGCGTCAATGGGTTCTGTCCAATACTGGACCGCCATTCTAACGGTCCGTCGCGGCTGACGCGTCAATCCAGTCCGCAAGATGGGTCATGTCGGGGAATTCATAGTCCGGCGCCGGGCCGTGCGACCAGCGCTCGCCGGTGCGATTGAGCCAGGCCGTCTTCATGCCGGCCTCGCGCGCGCCGACCACGTCGAGCAGCGGGTCGTCGCCGACATGAAGAATATCCCCCGGCGGCAGGCCCAGCGCCTCGGCGGCGGCGAGGAAGATCTGCGGGGCCGGTTTCGCCACGCCCACGCCGCTGGCGTTGAGACGCGTATGAAAGAGGTGGTGCAGGCCGATGATTTCCAGGTCGGCGTTGCCGTTCGAAATGCTCGCCAGCGGCATGCGCGCGGCGATGCGTTCCAGGGCGGGCAGGGTGTCCGGATACAACTCCACCGCGTTGCGCGCGGCGAAGTAGATGCGCCACACCTCGTCCACCGGCGCGTCCTCGATGCCGCAGGCGGCGAAGGCGTGGCGGATCGTCAGGCGCCGCTGTGCGCTGAAATCGTGCGAAAGGTGGGTGTTTTCCTGCGCGATCTTTTCGCGCAGCTCGCGCATGGCCTCGACGGGCCACGCGTCCGCGACATCGGGATGGTGTTCCCGCAGCCAGCGGTTCACGCAGTGCTCGGCCTCGATCAGGGCCGGGAGCACCGGCCACAGGGTGTCGTCGAGGTCGAGGGTGACTGCGCGAACCGGCACGGCTCAGCGCGCGCCGACTTTGAGCACCTGGCCGAGGCGGACGTTATTGTCCTTCAGGCCATTCATGGCGCGCAGCTTGTTCACGTCGACCGCGTTCTTCTTCGCGATCGAATACAGCGTGTCGCCCGCGGCCACCTTGTAGGTGCGCGAGGCGGCCGGCTTCTCGGCGGCGGCCTTGGCCACGGCCTTCGCCGGCTTCGCGGCCGGCTTGGCCTCCGCGACCTTCGGCGTGGCGACGGCCGTGGACTTCTCCGACGCATCCGCCGGCTTGGCAGCAACCGCCGCCTTCGCCACGGGCTTGCCGCGCACGGTCACCGCGTCGGCGCGCACCTTGGCGAAGCGGCCGCCGATGCGGGCGTTATCCGAGACGGTGAAGGCTTCCGCGCGTACGCCGGCGAAGCCCATGTGCGCCGTGGTGCTGACGCTGGCGGCGACGTGGGCGAACTGCGAGGGCTCGGCGGTGGTGGCGACGGAGCCCTTGGTTTCCTTCGCAGCCTTCGCACCCTTGCCGGCGACCTGCGCCTTGGCGAGCGCGGTTTCCTTTGCGACGGCGGCGGCCGTCGGCGCGGCGGCCACGGCGGTCGGCGTGGTCATCGGCTGGCCGGCGTTGGCGCGCGTGCCCACGGCGGACGCGATGGCCGCGCGGCGCGACGCATCCTTCGAGGCGAGTGCGGCACCGTCGGCGTACGGCACGAGGCTGTGCGCGCGGAGCAGCGAGCTGCCCTGGCTGGAGGTGACGAAGGAAATGAATTCCTTCACGTCGGCCGCCTTCGGGCCGCTGTCGTTGCTGACCAGGTAAAGCTCGGTGTACAGCGGATAGGCACCGCTGCCCACCGTGGACATCGACGGCGCGACGCCGTCGATGGAGAGGATCTTCACCTTCTTGTTCGACGAGGCGCCGGCGAGCGTGGTGGCGCCGAGCCCCTGCTTGTCGAGGGTGACGCCTTCTTCGAGCTTCGCCACGTTCACGTACAGGCGCGGCGCGGCCACCGGCTGGTTGCCGCGGCCGAAGAGCAGGCGGCGCAGGCTGTATTCCACGCCGTCGGCCGGGCTGGCCACCGCATAGAGGTTGATCGGCGCATCGCTGCCGCCGAGCTCCTTCCAGTTGGTGATGTGCCCCATGTAGATCTCATGGAGCTGCTTCAGCGTGATGTTGCTGACCGGGTTCGACGGGTAGGTGACCATCACCAGGGCGTCCCATGCCACCGGCGTGAAGGTCAGCGACTGCTCGGCGGCGCCGATGGCGGGACGAGCCGAACCGGCGAGGTCGGCGGTGCCCTTGGAGACGGCGTCGATACCGGAAGCCGTGTTGAACGGCTGCAGTTCGATCTTGCCCTTGCCGGATTTCTCCCAGGCCTTGGCGACGTCGGTGACGACGCCGCGGGCGGTGGTGATGTCGCCGCGCCAGACCAGCTGTGTGCCGGCGGCGGCAAGAACGGTGGCGGAGGCGCTAAGGCCGATCAGCGTGGCGGTAAACAGTCGCGCGAAACGAAGAGACATGGACGGCTGGGACCTCGGGACGGGGCTAATAGGCGAGCAAGCCGCCATTGTGGGGCATCCCGCCGCCACGCGCAGCATTGACATCGTTCAGCATCCTGCCGTCAGAAAACAGAACGTAGGCTGTAGGGCTTCCTTCACATGTAGGAGCGCGCCTTGCGCGCGACATCTTTTCGGCCCAGTCCCCAAAACTGGCGCGCCAGCGTCCGGACCGGGGCGAAAGGCTGTCGCGCGCAAGGCGCGCTCCTACGGGGGGCGGAACGCGCATAAGGCGGGGACGCGCATAAGGCGGGGCGCGCATGGGGCGGGGCGCGCATGGGACAGACGCGGCCAAAGGGATCGGAGCGCGCGCCGGGGGCATCCGGCGCGCCATCAGGGCTCAGAGGACTGCGTAATACACAGCGTCGTCACGCACCACCGTGAGCAGCAGCTGCCTGCCGCCCAGTGAGCCGGTGGTCGGCAGGCTCTTCACGCCCGTGATGCGCCGCTGCGCGATCGCCACCACGATGTCGCCGTCCTGCAGGCCGGCGGCCGCGGCCGCGGAGCCGCGCTTCACGCCGCTCAAGGCCACGCCGTACAGGCCCTGCGACTTCTGCTCCGGCGACAGGTCGCTCAAGGTGACGCCGGCCAGGCGCCGGTCCACCTTGGCCCCGTCGACCGTGTCGATCTTCTCCGCCGCCACGGTGGCCACGACGTCGCGCGTGCTGCCGTCGCGCTGCACCGTGAGCTTCACCTTCGCCCCGAGCGGCAACAGGCCCTCGGCATTGCGAAGGTCCTGGGCCGCGCGCACCGGCTTGCCGTTCACCGCGGTGAGCACGTCGCCCGGCTGCAATCCCGCACCTTCAGCGGGCGAATCCTCATTGATCCGCGTGACCACCGCGCCATTGCTGTCCTTCAGCCCCAGGGCCTTCGCGATGCGCGGCGTGATGTCTTGCACCTCCACGCCCAGGTTGCCGCGGCGCACCTTGCCGTAGGCGAGCAGCTGCTTCATCACGCTCGTCGCGAGGTCGGTGGGGATGGCGAAGCCGATGCCCACGTTGCCGCCGGAAGGCGTGAAGATCATCGAGTTGATGCCCACCAGTTCGCCGCGCAGGTTCACCAGCGCGCCGCCGGAGTTGCCGGGGTTGATCGAGGCATCGGTCTGGATGAAGTTCTGGATGCCCTTGCCCAGGCCGGATCGGCCCAGCGCCGAGACCATGCCGGAGGTGGCCGTCTGCCCCAGCCCGAACGGATCGCCCACGGCCACTACGAAGTCGCCCACGCGCAGCTGCGAGGAGTCGGCGATGGGCAGCGCCTGGAGCCGCTCCGCGGGAATCTGCAGCACCGCCACGTCGGTATCCGGGTCGCTGCCGAGCAGCTTCGCCTTCAGGTCCCGGCCGTCCTGCAAGGTGACCGTGATGTCGTCCGCGCCGCCCACCACGTGGTTGTTGGTGAGCACATAGCCCTTCGCGGCGTCGATCACCACGCCCGAGCCCAGGCTTTGCTCCACCCTCTCGCGCGGCAGGCCGCCGCCACCGAACAGCTGGCGGAACAGCGGATCGTCGAAATAGGGATCGCGCACGCGCACGTGGGTCTTGGTCGAGATGTTCACCACGGCCGGGGTGACCTTCGCGAGCATCGGTGCCAGGGAAGGCATCGGCTGACCGTCGACGGCCGGCGGCAGGGACGCAAAAGCGGGCGACGACAGGGCCAGGGCGAGGACGGCGCCGAGTGCGAGTCGAGTGGTTCGCCGGTAACTGTAGGCGGGCATGGGAAGTTCCTTTGCTGGTGTGCTCCGGGCACGTTCATCGGCGCCTTCGACAACAACCCGCCGCGCGGGTTTCAGCCGGTGAGACGCGTGTGCCGGATACTTTACATCGACCCCCTCCGGGTTTAAGGTTCACTTCGGCCGCAACCACAACATCTTGTGTTCCTTCGTTCGCCACTTACCAAGTGCTGGTGCTGCGGATAGTCAGGTTCGAGCTTCAAACCATCGTCGGCAAAGGCTTTTTTGAAAGGCTGGCGAAGGGAAGACAGGGATGGTCGACAGGTGTCTCCGGGGGAGGGACCGTCGACGGTACTTGCGCCGACGCATGCATATAAGAAAGGCCCCACAAAGGCCGCCACATCGAGGACGACAAATTCATGAGCACTGCACGTGCGCAAGCCATGGGGCTTGAGACCGCGGCCATTCCGCTTCAGCCCGCCTCGTATGACATCTGGGACAAGAAGTACCGTCTGAAGGCCAAGACGGGCGAGCCCGTGGACGGCTCCGTCGACGAGACCTACAAGCGCGTGGCCCGCGCCCTGTCCGACGTGGAAGCCACCGACGAGCTGCGCGCCCACTGGTTCGAGCGCTTCCTCTGGGCGCTGCGCCGCGGTGCGATCCCCGCCGGCCGCATCACGTCCAACGCCGGTGCGCTGGAGCACAAGCCCGCCACCTCCACGATCAACTGCACCGTGTCGGGCACCATCCATGACTCGATGGACGACATCCTCGAGAAGGTGCACGAGGCGGGCCTCACGCTGAAGGCCGGCTGCGGCATCGGCTACGAGTTCTCCACGCTGCGCCCGCGCGGCGCCTACGTGTCCGGCGCCGGCGCCCACACCTCGGGCCCGCTGTCGTTCATGGATATCTACGACAAGATGTGCTTCACCGTCTCGTCCGCCGGTGGCCGCCGCGGTGCGCAGATGGGCACGTTCGACGTGAGCCATCCGGACGCCAAGGAATTCATCCGCGCCAAGCGCGAGGACGGGCGCCTGCGCCAGTTCAACCTGTCGCTGCTGATCACCGACGGCTTCATGGACGCCGTGGAAAACGACCAGGACTGGCCCACCGTCTTCCCCATCCACGTGAAGGAGCAGGGCGAGATCGACCTGGGCGACAGCTCCAAGGTCGTGTGGCGCGAGTGGCCCACCAAGGAAAACTACGTCACCCGCGAAGACGGCCTGGTGGCCTGCAAGATCTACGGTCACATCCGCGCCCGTCATCTGTGGGACATGATCATGGTCTCGACGTACGACTACGCCGAGCCGGGCTTCATCCTCATCGACCGCGTCAACGAGATGAACAACAACTGGTGGTGCGAGCACATCCGCGCCACCAACCCCTGCGGCGAGCAGCCCCTGCCGCCGTACGGCTCGTGCCTGCTGGGCTCGATCAACCTCACCACCTTCGTGCGCGATCCGTTCGGTCCGAAGGCCCGCTTCGACTGGGACGAGTACCGCGAAGTGGTGCGCGTGTTCACCCGCATGCTCGACAACGTGGTGGAGATCAACGGCCTGCCGCTGCCACAGCAGCGCGAGGAGATCCTCTCCAAGCGCCGCCACGGCATGGGCTTCCTGGGCCTGGGTTCCACCCTCACCATGCTGAAGATGCGCTACGGCGCACCGGACGCGGTGGCCTTCACCGAGGACGTGTCCCGCGAGATGGCCGTGGCCGGCTGGGAAGTGGCCCTCGAGCTCGCCAAGGAAAAGGGCCCGGCGCCCGTGCTGGCGCGCGATTACGAAGTGACCGGCGACATGCTGCGCAAGCGCCCGGAGATGGTGAAGGACGGCTGGAAGGTCGGCCAGCGCATCAAGGGCAGCGTGCTGCATGCCAAATACTCGCGCTACATGCAGCGCGTGGCCGAGGTGGCCCCGAACCTGGTCGACGCCCTGGCCGAGACCGGTGCGCGCTTCACCCACCACTCGTCCATCGCGCCCACCGGCACCATCTCGCTCAGCCTGGCCAATAACGCCTCCAACGGCATCGAGCCCAGCTTCGCCCACCACTATTCGCGCAATGTGATCCGCGAGGGCAAGAAGTCGAAGGAGAAGGTGGAGGTGTTCAGCTACGAGCTGCTCGCCTATCGCGCGCTGATCAACGGCGACGCCCTGCCGTTCTCCGACGACCCGAAGACCCGCCTGCCGGAGTACTTCGTGTCGGCCGACGACATCAGCCCCAAGGAGCACGTGGACATCCAGGCCGCCTCGCAGAAGTGGATCGATTCCTCCATTTCCAAGACGGCCAATGTGCCCACGGACTACCCGTACGAAGACTTCAAGGACATCTATTTCTACGCGTACAAGCAGGGTCTGAAGGGATGCACCACCTTCCGTTTCAACCCCGCCGCGTTCCAGGGTGTGCTGGTCAAGGAAACCGATCTCGAGAACACCCTCTATCGCTTCGAATTGGAAGACGGTAGCGTTGTCGAACTGAAGGGTAACGACGAGGTCGAGTACGACGGTGAAATGCACACCGCCGCGAACCTCTTCGATGCCCTGAAGGAAGGCTATTACGGCAAGTTCTGACCCCGCGGAGAGGGAATACGTATGTCGATCGAGAACCAGACTGTCGAGGGCGAACTGCCCTCGACCGAGACCAGCCTTACCGATACCGGCGAGGAGTCGACGGTGGAAAACACCACCGACGCCACCCCGGCGCCGGCCGTCGCCAAGAAAGTCGTCAAGCGCAAGCCGGTTGCCCGCAAGGTGATCGAGCCCACGCCGGCACCGGGCGCCAACGCCCCGGTGCGCGACGAGACCAGCAAGCCCGCCGTGCGCACCACGCGCGCAGCGACGGCCCCGAAGAAGGCTGCTGCGCAGAGCAGCGGCTCCGCCGAATCCACCGAGACCACGGCCGTGCCGGCGGCCCCGTCGGCGAAGAAGGCCGCCAAGCGCGCGCCGGCCAAGAAGGCCGCTGCCGCGAAGAAGGGCACGGCGAAGAAGGCTGCCGCCAAGAAGGGCACGGCCAAGAAGGCTGCGGCGAAGAAGGCCGCTCCGAAGAAGGCGGCCGTGAAGAAGTCGGCTGCCAAGAAAGCCGCGGCGAAGAAGGGCACGGCCAAGAAGGCGGTCGCCAAGAAGTCCGCCGCGAAGAAGGCGCCGGCGAAGAAGTCGGCAGCCCGCAAGGCCACCCGCAAGGCGGCCGTGAAGAAGTCGGCCGGCCGCAAGGTCGCCGCCAAGAAGGTCGCCCGCAAGGGTGCGGCGAAGAAGGCCGGCGCCCGCAAGGCTGCCGGTCGCGTCGCGAAGAAGTCCGCCGGTCGCAGCGCCCGCAAGGGTGCCGGCCGCGTCGCAGCGAAGAAGACGGTCCGCAAGGCCGCCGGCAAGACGACCGCCCGCAAGGCTGTCGGTAAGAAAACCGCCTCCAAGGCGGCAAAGAGGTCCACTGCCAGCAAGACCGGCCGTACGCCGGCGCGCAAGTCCGCCGCCCGTGGCCGTCGCAAGTAAGTAGTACCCATCCGGCCCGGCGTACGCGCCGGGCCGGATACCTAAGAGAGAAGAGTCATGGCGATCAAGATCGAAAAGAAGATCAAGGGCTACAACGTCGTTAAGCCCGAGGACAAGGCCGCCCCGGCCCCCGCCCAGGCACCGGTGAAAGACACCGCGCCCGTGGCCGAGGTCATCCAGATGCACGAAAGCCTGGAGCGCCCGGAAACCCTCGTCGGCAACACGTACAAGATCAAGTCGCCGCTCTTCGAGCACGCGCTGTACGTGACCATCAACGACATCGTCCTGAACGCCGGCACCCCGCACGAACAGCGCCGCCCCTTCGAGCTCTTCATCAACTCGAAGAACATGGACCACTTCCAGTGGATCGTGGCGCTCACCCGAATCCTGTCCGCCGTCTTCCGCAAGGGCGGCGACGTGACCTTCATCGTCGAAGAACTCAAGGCCGTCTTCGACCCCCGCGGCGGCTACTTCAAGGCCGGCGGCATCTACATGCCCAGCATCGTCGCCGAGATCGGCGGCGTGATCGAACAGCACATGAAGTCGATCGGGTTGATCCACGACCCGGAAATGAGCGACGCCACGCGCCAGCTCATCGCGGAGAAGCGCGCGGCTTACGAGAAGGCTGCCGCCAAGCCCGCCGCCTCCGCCCCTGTAGGAGCGAGCCCCGCTCGCGACGCCGTTAGCGCCACCGCCGAGGCCCCGACGACCTCAGCCTCCGGCTTCCCACCCGGCGCCACCCTCTGCGCGAAGTGCAATACGCAGGCGCTGGTGCTGATGGATGGGTGCCAGACTTGTTTGAATTGTGGGTATTCGAAGTGCGGGTAGTTCCATAGTATGACTAGGCTTCGTCAAAGACACGACGCCTATTGCCCTCACGCTTGTTAATGTTGATCCCTCACGCGCGAGACGGGTGCTGTGGATAACCTCACAAACGAGCAACGCAGTGAGCTGATGCGACGTGTTCGAAGTAGGGACACGAAGCCGGAAATTGCAGTCCGTAGCTTGCTCCATCGGCTAGGGTACCGATTTCGTCTACACGGGAAGGGAATACCAGGACGGCCGGATATCGTTTTTAGGACACGTCGTAAGCTCATTTTCGTGCATGGCTGCTTTTGGCATCGGCACGAAGGATGCTCGTCTTGCAGAGTACCCAAGTCGCGATTGGACTTCTGGCTGCCCAAGTTCGCGGCGAACCGTGAAAGAGATATGCGTGTCATGAGTGCACTTGAAGGTCTCGGATGGTCTGTCACGGTCGTTTGGGAATGTGAACTAAGAGAGCCTCTTGCACTTGCCACGCGTCTTCAAAAATTTTTAGATTTGGAGTAACGATGTGAGGTCGGTTGAGCTATTCGCTGGCGCCGGTGGGCTCGCTATGGGCTGTTCTCTCGCGGGCTTCGAGCCGGAGGTGGTCGCTGAATGGGATCGATGGGCGTGTGATACCTTGCGCGAAAACGCGAAGCGGGATTTCCCGCTGCTACGAGATTCGTATGTTCACGAGGGAGATGTTCGTGCCGTCGACTGGTCGAGCGTGACTGAAGGTGTCGATCTCGTCGCAGGGGGGCCGCCATGCCAACCGTTCTCCATGGGAGGAAAGCATCAAGCGCATGACGATCGGCGTGACATGTTTCCGGCAACCGTAAGTATTATAAGAAGATTGCAGCCTCGGGCGTTTATTGTTGAGAACGTAAAAGGGCTTACGCGAGCGGCGTTTGCAAATTACTTTCAGTACATCATTCTTCAACTGTCGTATCCTGAGATGATGAGTCGTAGAGGTGAGTCTTGGTTCGACCATCTTCGGCGCTTGCATGCTCGCCATACGAGTACGAGGTCACGAGTTAAAGACCTCACCTATAACGTAATCCCTACGTTGGTTAATGCTGCGGATTATGGCGTTCCGCAGCGCCGTGAGCGCATATTTCTCGTAGGATTTCGGTCCGATGTGGATGGTAAGTGGTCCTTTCCAAAAGCATCCCACTCGCTCGATGCCTTGTTAGTCGAGCAGTGGATCACCGGAGAATATTGGGATCGCCATCGTGTCTCGGTGAAGAGAAGGCCATCGATATCCAAGGCTGCGGCGCGAAGAGTAGAGCAGCTCCGCTCAGACCTCTTGCCTTTAGATACGCGTCCTTGGCGTACGGTGCGGGATGCACTCCGTGGCCTGCCGGATCCCAGATCACGGGCCGCGAAGGGATTCAGTAATCATGTGTTTCAAGCGGGAGCGCGTGCGTATCCAGGGCACACCGGGAGCCCTTGGGATTTGCCAGCAAAAACGTTGAAAGCTGGCGGGCACGGTGTTCCCGGCGGGGAAAATATGCTCGTGGAGGACGATGGCAGTGTGCGTTATTTTACGGTGAGGGAGAGCGCGAGACTTCAGACGTTTCCTGATGGATTTACGTTTCATGGCGCATGGAGTGAAACGATGCGTCAATTGGGAAATGCCGTGCCGGTATTGCTTGCGCAAAAAGTTGCCACAAGCGTCGCCGAGTGCCTCTTGAACTATGATGCCGAGGAGCTTGCTCGTCGGGTGCAACCTTCGTGGTGTGCCGCATGACTGGAAAAGTTGTTCCATTCAATCCCCTTGATAAAAGGAATCTTGGAGACAGTATCGTCAAAGCGCTACTAGAGCAGCCCATGATCGATTTAGGGAAGCTCGCCCCGTTTGAAGGAGCCGGAATTTACGCGATTTACTACCGTGGCGAATATGTCCCATATAAGTCTCTTTCGCTCTTAAGCTCGGGAGCCGTGGGAGTTCCGATCTACGTGGGAAAGGCTGTGCCCAAAGGTGCTAGGCGAGGAAGTGATTTGAATGCCCTAGCAGGTCGAGTTCTTTATAAGCGGCTCTCAGAGCATGCCGATAGTATTGCGGCTGTCAGCGATCTCCCTGAAGCTGGAATCCATCTGAAAGACTTCGTATGCCGCTCACTCGTCCTAGATGACGTATGGATTCCGCTAGGGGAGTCATTGGTCATATCTCGTTACCGGCCGTTGTGGAACAAGCTCGTGGACGGATTCGGAAACCACGATCCTGGAAAGGGTCGGTATAAGGGGAAGAGGTCTCGTTGGGACGTACTGCATCCAGGGAGACGGTGGGTAGGAAACCTGGAGGTGCGTGACGAGTCCGCGGAGGAGATCGCGAGAGATGTCGAGTCGTTCCTCACAGCTTTCCAGCAAGAACTGTAAGAGCGATTTACGATCGTTTCTCAAGGAACCAGGGGGAGAGATGTTACTGGAGGGAGACTTCGACAGTCTGGCTGGGTTTCTATTGAAGCTGACTGAGCTGGCGACCAAAATCGGAGACGAGGCGGTTTGGTTTCGTGGCCATAGCAACACGAACTTTACCTTGTTGCCATCCATAGCGCGCGCAGCTGGAGCTTTAGAGCGAGAGGCTCTGCTGTCAAAGCGCTTCAAGCAAAATGCGTATCCGTTTCGCCAGCAAGCTCCTCAGGATGAATGGGAGTGGATGTTCTTGATGCAGCACTTCGGCATCCCAACGCGTCTTTTGGATTGGACAGAGAGCCCGCTCGTCGCTTTATATTTTGCGGTGAACGATCCGGACGTCGCCCAGGAGAGCGCGGATGGTGCAATCTGGGCCCTTCTGCCGGCACGGTATAACTACGAGGTCCCGAGGCTTAGGCCTGTCGTCTCTGTTGATATCCCTTGTTTCGGGGTGGATTCGGTATTAGATGACTATGGGCCCGAGAAGATGCACATGGAGGTTATGACGAGTCGGTTTCCAGCTGCGGCAATAGCTCATCGCCGTAACGAGAGGATAATGGCTCAGCTCGGCGTCTTCACAATTATGCATCGAGACGTAACCCCAATCGAAGACCTAGCTGCTGCTCATCTCGCAAAGTTGATCATCCCGGCGGCCGCGAAGCAGCGGCTTCGCTTGGAGTTGGCGTCTTTAAGAGTCAATCGACTTATGCTTTTCCCAGAACTTGCAAGCGTGGCGGAAGTGACGAAGGAGATCTTGCAGTGACGGATTTCAGGCTAGGAAACGTCCCGAGCAGTTCGATCCTACATGTCTACTCATTGCGCGAAGGGATATGGTTTGACCCGCCGTACCAGCGGCTTGGCGATATTTGGCCGCTCGACAAGAGACAACTGCTCATTGATTCGATAATCAACGGGTATGATTTGCCTAAGCTCTATTTTCATGAGTTCTTTCCCGCGAAGGACATTGGGGGCAAGAAATATAAGTTTGCTATTGTCGACGGCAAACAGAGGTTGCAAACGATATTTTCCTTTATCGAAGGAGCATTTCCCCTTAGCGACGATATGGAATTCATAGACGACGCTGGAATGGGTGCTGCGGGACTCACGTATGCCGAGCTTGCCAAGAAATATCCAGATCTAAAAACAAGATTCGACGGCTATGTTTTGCCGATAGTGACGATTCTAACCGATGAGATCGAGCTTATCGAAGATATGTTCTCTCGGTTAAACGAAGCAGTGCCACTCAATGCCGCGGAGAAGCGAAACGCCTTCGGTGGACCTTTACCGGATACCGTTCGCCGCGTCTCTGAACACTCGTTTTTCGTTAAGAAAGTTCCGTTTACTAACCTTCGATATCGACATCTCGATATGGCGACGAAGTTCCTTTATATTTGCCATCGCGACGCGTTGGTCGATACGAAGAAAGTCCATCTTGACGATTTTGTAAAGGAAGCCAAGAGGGCAGCAAGCTTTGATACAGCATCGCTGCAATTTCGTGTGAGTGAGACACTCAAGGCCATGGAGCGTGTCTTTGTTGATAAAGATGCTCTCTTGAAATCCGTTGGCTCGTTGACCGTTTATTTTTATTTGTTTCTAGACGCCCTCGGTAGGGGATGGGTAGATCAAATTGACCGCGGTGACTTTGTAAGTTTTGAAAGGCGTAGGGAAGCGAATCGGATTTTGGCGGAGAAGGGAGGGGAAGGGGTTGATTTCACAATGCTCGAATACGACCGTTTCGCGCAAAGTCCGAACGACGGAACTGCTTTGCGGTTTAGATATTCGGTGCTACGACAGTATGTGGGGCCGGTTGAAGGGCGGCCGACTTTAGTAGCCGATTAGTGACCTTAGCAGAGCTCACCTCATTCCTGCTGAAATTCTTTGAGCGCATTTCTTATGCGATCGGACAACTCTTGGTATAGAGCCAATGGGAAGGCTTGGCTTCGGGTGAAGGCTGCCCGGCGAAGTTTTCGGGTCAATTCACAAGGAAGGTAAGGCCATAACCGGTCTACCGAATTGCATACTTGTGAGGCGACAATTGACTTCCGGCCCTTGGCCCCGAAGCTCAACGCTACCAAAGACGGGGTGACGTCGCTGGCAATCAAGTTCATATGGAAGTTGAACTTGTGAGGAAGGGCATGGGGTTGGTGATGTCAATGGACCTTTTTTCGATCGATGGCCGGCTCAAACTCCCGGAGTTCGTTGGTGCCATTAGTGCTCTTCTACTCGACCGCGATCTGCAAGTACATGACGAGCGCCTCGATGCGGGCCTTCGTCAACGCCGCAATCCAAAACAGAAAGTACATCATGGCGATCACGGCCCCCGCCAAGAAGTCAATCCAGCTAAGACGGCGCCCGGCAACGTACTCGCGAGCTTGCAGATAAATTGCGACCACGGCAGGTAGAGGGCTGAGCGTGAGAATGCTCTGCCAGTGCCGTCAACGGAAGGGGTGAGCATCAATGCCGTTGAGACGAGCGGTATAGCTGCACTTGCCAAGGAGCTGATCGTTACTAGCAGGCTCGTCTGGCGGCGCCTAGCCCCGTCCTGGTCTAAGCCGACAGGAAGGCTACCACCGCAGAACGCGTGACGATTAATGAAGCTGGACTGTTGATTGAGACAAGGGTCAGTTCTATTGACTATCAGAGGGGGGGAGGAATGAACCTGCCAGAAGCAATGGCTCTGATTTTGTCGGAGCATATGGGTGCATTGAGCGCAAGTGAGCTAGCCGATCTCGTCGGATTGCGCTTTCCAGAACTGCTAAGTACGCCTGGGCGACGCAACAGCCCTATTGGACTCACTCCGCATCAAGCGTTGCGTCGTGCAGTTGCTACAGCCGCAGGACCGAATTCGACGCGCTTCATTCGCGATAAATCAGGCGATACGCTCAAGATTTCGCTTGCCGCGAGTGGAAGAAGTTGGACGGATGGCGAGCTCAGGCAATGCATCGTTGAGTATCGAAGGATGCTTGACGAGGAGCAGCGCGGGTTGGCGCCAACTAAGCTCGCGGTCTACCGCGAACTCGCAGCGAAGCTTGGAAGGACCGAGGGTTCAATCGAACTACGGATGCAAAATATATCTGCGGTGCTTGATCGGCTAGGTCGTAGTTGGATAAGAGGTCTTCTTCCCGCCAATAACGTTGGTAGGCATGTGGTAAGTCGTATCGAAGCCATACTGGAAGAGATTGAGGCAACTTCCGGGGATGGTACATCGGAGCTAACAAGAATGCGGCTGCGTGGTCCTGTCCTGAAAGAGGATGCGGTTCGGTTCCTGGACTCCTTTCGTGCCGGTGAAACCTGGTTCGTTGACCGGTGGCTACCTGCGTATACACGTACCGTTTCGGACATCCAAATCGCACTGTCAGAAGGACGATTTGCGGATGTGGCTTCGACGGTTTGGAGGGCTCGGGATAATCAAGTAAGCAATTCCGGGCAGGGATTGCTAAGTTTCGAAAGTATCGATGCGAATTGGGACGACATTCTCGAAGTAACAGCCGATATTGCGTCCGACTATAGACCCGAAAATTATCAAAGGGTAGTGGAGCTTTTCGTCGCTTGGAAAGCTTCCGGCCGTATCAACAAGGTTCCGCGGATGCTGATTGCGCGAGCGTTCTCGGCCATCCATCCGACCTTCTATCACACCACTGTGGATGGCAAGTCCCACGACGAAGTTTTGGCTTGGTTCGCGGAAAACACTCACTTCAGAATCCCAGATTCTGACAATTGGGCTGTAAAAGCAATTGCGCTCACCTCGCATCTCGATCGAGCGTGCGACTTCGATGGCGACCATCTTACGAGGAATATTTTCCCCTGGTTCGTGATTGATCAACTTCGAGCAAAGAATTTGGTCAACAATTTCCGACCCGGCCACGTGCCTAAGCCGGTGTCAGCTTTTGCGACAATTGCTCCCGAAAGACGCGAGGTAGTGTTGAAGCACAACCAGTTGCAAACGGCTTTGTATAAGCAGCTTTGCAATGAATTTGGCGAGGACTACGTGCGAACCGAGTTGCCAACAGGGACGGGCGGCTATGCTGATGCTGTGGTTGTGAAGGAAGGAATTGTGTCGTCGCTATATGAAATTAAGGTCGCCAAGACAGCTTCCGAGGCCATTAGGCAAGCTATAGGGCAGTTGCTCGAATACGGTTTCCGTCCCCACGGTCTCCAACCGAAGAAAATTGTAGTCGTGGCTGAGGCCGAAGTTGACGGCCCCACGCGTCAATTCTTGGCCCGACTTTCGAACGACTTTCTGCTTCCTATCGAGTACATGCAGATCAGCGAGGGCACTCCGTCGTAGCCATACGTTCTAACTAGTGCCACAGCCACGATACGCAGGTAGCTACCTCCCCCCATGTGCTACTCCGCCAAAATCCTAGCCGACTTCCGCATCTACCAACGCTACGGCGGCACCCTCGACATGCCCGCCTTCGCCCGCCTGGCAGGCTGGGCGGCGGAAGCCGGTACCTGGATGAGCGCTGTTCCCAAGGCCATGCGCAACGCCTTCCTGGCCTCGTCTCTCCCGGAGGACGAGGAGGCAAGGAACGCCGCCCTGGAGGCGTACCGCGTCGCGGCGCTTGCCCAGGAACAGCTGATCGCCGAACAGACCGACCGCCTGACCCGTGCCGAGGCGGTCCTCGCTGGCCCCAAGCCCACCAAGAAGGCGGCCACCGACAAGCGCGTAGCCACCAACAAGGTCGCGGAAGCCCGCCGCAAACTCAGTGAAGTCAACGATTTCGCCATCCAGGACGGCTTCGACCGCATCTGGCCCGGCCACTACGCCCCGGTCCTTATTCGCGATCCGGCAACGGGCGAGAAGAGGGTGGTCCCCATGCGTTACCGCTGCCGGCTGCCCGGTTGGACCGCTGCCGACGAGCGCGAAAAGCCGGGTACGTACATGGCCCGGCGGGACAGCCTGTCCACCGTCTGGCGGAAGCTATGGGGATACAACCATGCGGTGGTCGTGGCGAGCCGTTTCTTCGAAGCCGTGAAGCTCCACGACCTCCAGCGCCGGCCGCTCGCCCCAGGCGAACGGGAGATCTCGGTCGAGCTCGAGTTTCGCCCCGAGCCGACCCAGGACATGTTCCTGGCCTGCCTGTGGAGCTACAGCGAATCCACGGATGACGAGGCCGGCTTCTACTCCTTCGCGGCCATCAGCCGACCGCCGCCACCGGAAGTCCGGGCGGCGGGGCACGACCGGTGCATCATCGCGATCAGGCCGGAGTCCCTGGACACCTGGCTGGATCCCGATCCCCGGCACCTCGCCGAGCAGGAAGCCATCCTCGACAACCCCATCGACGTCTACTACGAGCACCAGCTCAGCGAGCGTGACGCTGGGAAAGCGGAGTAGCCCGGGCTCGCGCGGATTCGTCGAAGGTCCCGTCCAGTCTATAGATTTCGCGGTGCAGGGAAGTGCCATGGGTCTCGTCCCAGAGGGTATCGGACAGAGCCACGCCCAGCTTCCTCGCGATGCGCAAGGTGCAGGCCGACCATCCCAATGCGCCGCAACTCACGTGCTGGACAATCAGACAGACCCGCCGCCGGTCAGGCGGCTCTGGCGAGACGGCGGCATCGATGAGCAGGCATTGAGCCAGCAGCACCGCGCTGATGACGCCACTCAGACTGGTGTTCCCCGGCACGGACTCCAGCCAGGGTTCGGGCGGTGTCACATCCCTGGCACACAACGGGTACATCGGCGGCCGCCCGGGCTGACGGCTAAAGCGCCTGAGGCGAGCCCACAGCCGCCCAAGCGACCGCGCCGTGCGCACCATGAGCCAGCGCACGTCATCGTCGGAGAGTGAGGAAGAAGGAGGTTCGAGCTCGGCCATGCGCGCATCGTGCTCCCTCGTTGTATCAGCAGTTGAGAGATGTGAAGGCGGGACTCAGCCGCATTGCGACAGCTTGAGAATCCTGGGCCCGGCCTCAGCGCGGTGCTCGGCGGCCGGCATTTTCATGCTGCCGCCTGAGGCGGACTCTTTGTCCGGGCCACCCCCGAGACAATTCATTCGGGAATATTGCGCGAACCGATCTCATTCATCGCAGCGGGTATTTGTCGCGATGCCGATCTAGAGGCCATCCTTGGCGATCCCATCGACATCACCATGCGCATCAGTTCAGAAGACGTGGCGCTGGCGCATGGCGGTGTAGTGCTGTCAGGTGGCTGCATGCCCAGAGTTTTTGCCGTCGACTTCGCCTTTCGTAGCCTGACCTTCGCTAGTATCGATGCAGGATTCCGTAGAAGTAACTTCCTTGGCATCGAGAATGTAAGTCGGATAGTCAGCCTTCTCCTTCACGAAGAACGCGCCGTTGAACGGGAAAACAAAATGCATAGGGCGGGTTCTACCCTTGTTCTTATCGGACAACAGCGGGGACAAGGGCGAATCGGTTGCCTGATGACGAACGACGAATATCGTGCAGAGTTGGCGAGGCGTCGCACTGGAAAGGAATGCGAATCCCGCTAAGCGAGCTCCTACCGGAGGAGCGCTGGCGGCAATGGTGGTCACCACGAATGCGACGCAAACAAGGTGCTTGAGTAGATTCGGGTACCAGCCTCGAATGATGATTTTTGCTACGGCGAGTTGCATCATCGCCACAAAGAGAAGAATAACGAACAGACACAAGGCTCTCTCGATAAGATCGGTGAGGTCGACCTCTGTGGCACCCGTCAAAACACCGTAGAGAAAGAAGAAGGCGAGCATGGCCTGGAAGCCAAATGCCTGGGCGAGTCCAGCGTAGTACCACCGAGAGACGGGCTTCTCTGTCGCCACTCTCTTGGCCACCGGTCGCAGGGCGAGGACCGATAAGCCAATTGCCGGTATGAATACCAAGAGCGGCTTCCAGACGGCGACCTCGGGGTTCAATGAAGCCCAGGCAATGCACAGGGCCCAAGTGGCGCCGAGAAAGAGCATGACAAGCGCCCAGCGCCAGATCAGCGATCGACGTATCGAAGCTATGGAAGAAGCGCTCGAATCCTTCTCTCCTTCCGGAAGCGATCGCTGGAAGACGCTGGCTAGGGTCGGTCCATCCTTATGCAGTTTGGCGGTAAGCATTTGCGCAGGAAAGCTCAGGGTTCCCACAAGCATGCCGATGCATGTGCAAGTAACCCCCACAAGTGCAGGCAGCGCGGCGAGAACGCTTCCGTCTGCGAATCCGACCGGTAGCGCAAACTCATGTCGGAAGTCGACCCATAGAAGCGACGCAATACATAGCGCGGCTGCACCCAGTGAGGCTGCTCTGTTCGAAAGCCACTTCAGCAAGACCGAGAGTTGCTCGAATTGCGACGGATTGGGTGGTGATGTCACGACGTATCTCCTGATCTAGGGTCAGCGATATATCGGCACATGAGCAAAAAATTTTAGACCGATGCCGAATATGCACAACGTCGTACTGCTCTACCGTGATCGTGCCCCCTCGTCATATCAGCGGGTTGAGAGGTCTCGTTTGCGGTTTGCCGGACGAAGCGGCGGCCACCCCTCGGCCAGCGGAATATTCTTTCGCTTACGCCGAGGTACCTGCCAGCTTGCCTGGTGGTACGAGCGCACGGCTCGCTTGTTATTAACGACCCGATCGTCTTGACGAAATTTAGATAGACCATCGCCATAACACTTCCGGCGATGGCCGAGCGCGCAATGCTCCCTAATAACTTTGGCACTGCAACCGGGTTGGGGTACGTGCCGTGGTCTGTCGTCGGAAAAAACGCATCTGTTGGCTAGATCAGGTAGCAAGAAATTGCGTTTGCACAGGGCAAGAGTCTTGTGCATAGTTCTTCCACAAGCGGTGACAAACTTACGCCGATAGGGATGGGGGGACGAATGGAATCTTGGGAAGCTTGAATGGACGCGCCGCTTTTTCGTCCGCAGTCATTCACTGTCAAACGCGACGACGGACTCGGTCCAGTCAGTATTGCGTCTCCTTTGGCCCATTACGTTTGGGTAGGCGTGGCTGTATTGGTCGCGGCGGCCATCGTTATGTGGCTCGTCTTCGGTCATTACACCCGCCGTGAAAGAGTATTTGGAATGCTCGTTCCACACGGAGGACTAGTCCGCATAACCTCACGCTCGTCGGGGACAGTATCTGCGGTGTTGGTTTCCGAAGGCGATGCAGTCGCTGTGGGCCAAGTATTGCTGCGAGTCTCCGGAGAAAGAAACAGTCAAGCATTAGGTGCTACTGGTGCGGGAGTTGCCGACAGCCTCCAGTTGCAAGACCGTGCTTTGAGCGACGAAGAGAAAGGTCTCGAAGAGATCGCCTCGCGCCAGACCGAAGCCTTTAGGCAAAGTGAAGCCCTGCTGGTCAAACAGGTCAGCCAGTTCTCTAAGCAGCTTGAGCTAAGTCGCCAACAGTCGGCGGGCTATGTGGCCCTCCTTGAGCGTATCCGGCCGTTAGTGAAGAAGGGCTATGTGTCGCAGCTTCAAATTCAGCAACAGGAGGCGCAAGCCATCGATTCAAAGTCTGAAATTGAATCCTTGCTGCGGCAAAAGTCGGAGACACAGCGTCAGCTGGCCGAAGTTCGAAGCCAGTTGGAACAAATCCCCGCTAATTCCGAGAGTCGTCGTAATGAGATTCGCCGTCAGCGAGCTCAACTCAGGCAACAAAGCTTCGAGAACGAAGCAGGCCGCTCAAGTACTATCGTTGCTACTGGTGCTGGCGTTGTTTCCTCCCTTTTGGCAGAGGTGGGGCAGACTATAAGCACAGGCGAACCTCTTCTTTCGATAGTGCCGGCTTCTTCTCCTCTTGAAGCCCAGCTTTTAGTGCCTAGTTCTGCCATTGGATTTGTGCATGTGGGGACAGAGGTCCGACTGCATTACATTGCGTTCCCTTATCAAAAATTTGGCATCCAGAGGGGTCGAGTCTCGCAATTGTCGAAAAGCGCATTAACACCAAGCGAGGTCGACGCTATTGGCGGAGCTGGGAACCGCGACGGCATGCCTCAGTACCGTGTCCGCGTGAATCTCGATAGGCAAGCCATATCTGCCTATGGCAGAGAAGAAAGGCTGCTCCCCGGGATGGCTGTAGAAGCCGATATGTTGTTAGACCGGCGTACTTTGCTTGAATGGTTGCTCGAACCATTGTTCGGTGCAAGCCAAAGGCTGGATGAGCGCGCGCCTTGAGCACGAAAACTGTTGATGATCACGAGAACGGCGAGTCGGATCAGCTGCTGAGATTCCGATGGCGGAGGCGTTTGCGCCTCGTTCGCCAGGCGGAAAGTGCCGAATGCGGTCTTGCCTGCCTTGCCATGGTGATGGACTTTTACGGCGCAAACTACAGTTTGATGGACCTACGCCGACGCTTTTCACTGTCGCTGAAAGGCGTGAGGCTTTCCCATCTCCTGGACATGGCTCAGGCGATGAACCTGGCTGGACGAGCAGTACGGCTGGAGCTTGATGAGCTGAAACATCTCAAGCTGCCGTGCATAGTCCATATTGACCTCGACCATTTTGTTGTGCTTGCCTCAATCTCACCGAAGAAAGTCACAATATACGATCCAGCCTCAGGCGTTCGACGGATGGGTGTCGATGCTTTCGGAGACCACTTTACAGGTGTTGCACTTGAGTTGACTCCAGGTCCCGAATTTCAACGGAGAAAG
Source organism: Luteibacter sp. SVR4-7G (assembly GCF_056755555.1). Classification (NCBI taxonomy): domain Bacteria; kingdom Pseudomonadati; phylum Pseudomonadota; class Gammaproteobacteria; order Lysobacterales; family Rhodanobacteraceae; genus Luteibacter; species Luteibacter sp. SVR4-7G. Next base: position 26,602 of record NZ_JBPGXO010000001.1, read on the forward strand.
CCAGGCGCGCAAGTGACGATTCGATCAGTTGGTGGATCGATTCAGGGACTAGGAAAGGGTTTGGTGCAGGTGTTTTTCCTTGCGCTGGTCCTGGAGCTATTTGCTCTCTTGTCACCTCAGTACTTGCAGTTGGTGGTAGACCAGGTTCTTGCGGATGGGGATCATCAACTTCTCAGCTTGCTCGGGGTCAGCTTCACGTTTCTGATGCTGTTGCAGACAGCAGTAACTGCGATGCGTACATGGCTTCTAGTCTGGATAGGAACGCAATTCAACCTGTCGTGGACAGGGCGCATCTTTCAGCATCTTCTGAAGCTTCCACAAGAGTATTTTTTTAAGCGACATCTTGGTGACATCGTATCGAGGTTCAACGCAGTCACATCCATTCAGCAGACCCTGACAACGCAATTCGTCGGCGGGTTACTTGATGGCTTGATGGCTGTACTTACGCTCGCGTTGCTCTGTGTGTATAGCGTGCCATTGGCAATGCTTATCGCGTTCTGTGTGGCTCTTTACGGCGGGCTTCGCGCGCTCTACTTCTCCACTCTAAAAGAAGCCAACTTGAGCCAGATTGTAGTCAATGCAAAGCAACAGACTGCGTTCATGGAATCTGTTAGGGGGAGCCAGACCATACGCCTATACAACAAAGGATCTGCGAGAACCAGTCATTATCTGAACACGGTAGCCGAGGCGCTCAATACGTCGGTAAGGATACAGAAGCTAAATCTCGCATTCTCGTCGGTGCATGGCCTTGTGTCAGGGGGGCAGCGTATCGCAGTGCTATGGTTCGGCGCCTGGCTTTCCCTGAAAGGCGAGTTTAGCGCTGGGTCCCTAATGGCCTTCGTGGCATACGCCGATCAGTTTTTGGCGCGGGCTTCAAACTTGATTGACTATTTTCTTCAGTATCGCCTGCTCCACCTGCAGACTGAGCGGCTGGCGGACATAGCACTAACTCCCGTTGAACCTTTCACCGAAGGGGTCTATCGGGGACCCCTGCCTGAAGCTTCCATCGAATTCGATCGTGTCAGCTTCAGATACGCCGATGGCGAACCGTGGATTCTTCGGGACTGCTCCTTCCGAATCGAAGCCGGCGAGGCCGTGGCATTCGTAGGGCCGTCTGGGTGCGGGAAGAGCACGATTGCAAGACTTGCGCTCGGTTTGCTTGAGCCAGCATCGGGCGCCATTCGCATCGGTGGCGTCGACCTCAGGCACCTTGGAAAGACGGCGTACCGCGCAATGGCTGCCAGCGTAATGCAAGACGATCGCCTGTTTGCCGGCACGATCGAGGATAACATTTCATTTTTCGACCCTACATCGACCATGGCCGCGGTAATTGCAGCGGCGAGCCGCGCCCAGCTCCATGGCGATATCGTTTCTATGCCCATGGGCTATCGCACTCTGGTTGGGGACATGGGATCGACGCTGTCTGGGGGGCAACAGCAGCGGCTATGGTTGGCTCGGTTGTTTTATCGAGAACCCTCTATTGCGGTACTGGACGAAGCTACGAGTCATTTGGACATCGCCGCTGAGATGCGCATCAATCAAGAATTTTCTCGCCTGCAGATGACCCGGATGATAGTGGCTCATCGAGTCGAGACCATACGCTCAGCGAACCGAATCATGGTTGTAAGTCAGGGAGGGATTAAAGAAGTTGAGAAAGCGGGACTAGTTAGCTGAAACATCACTTGCAAAAGGACATCAAAGTGCGCGAATTGCTTCTGGAAGAACTCTATTTTGTTGCCGGCGGCCTTCAGCCCCAGGACCCGGTGGATCTCGGCGGGATTACGGTGCACCCGGATCCTGGTCAAGGTGGAAGCCTCCCATACAGCCCGCCGACTACGGGGCCCGACTCGGGCGGCGGTGGCTCAAGCACGCCTGGCGGAACCGGGGGCGGGCTGACCACTCAACAGAAATCCGGATTGGCCCGTATACAGGCGCAGCTTGGAATTGATCTCACTGCATATGCGCAGATGTCACCCACGCTGGCACAAGAAATTGCTAACGCAACGGCGACATACAATTTCAATTTCGTATACGACCCGTCGGGAAGTAAGACTGTTTTTACCAACTCTGTTTCGGGAACGATCCACATAGGCAGCGCATACCAGGGCAATGCCGACAATATCGTTCAGCAACTTGCGCACGAGTTCGGCCATATGGAGCATCCAGTTGCGGAGGACCCAAGCAAGGTCAGCGCTGACCAGTACGTGAGGGACAATCTCACTGGTGAAGGGTACGCCACCATCTGGAATGAGCGCGTCCAGCACGAAATTGTCGCAGCGGGTGGTCACGATATCCAGATTGCTACAGGGAACGAAGCTGCGAACCGCCCTATTTATGATGCTGAGTACACGAGCTATTCGCAGGGTCATGAACTGCTATTTCAGGCGGCCGAGAATATCGGATCGCTATATGGCCAGCATGAAATGACCGGCGGGATTTCCTATGAGTCGTACTACAGGCAGTACTATTACGCTCATGGCGGAACTCAGTGACGGTGCGCTCCGTTGATGCGATGCCCCTGATTTAGGAGGTTACGTTTGAATCCATCGAAGTTAGGCTTCTGCGTTGTCGCCGCTTTCGTGGCATGCGGCGTTGGTGTGCGGGCACAGTCTCAAACTGTTCCCGCTCCGTCGGCGCCGACGCCCGTTCCTCAGACATTGTTCGATGCCATCAGTAATAACCCGGGAGAGCAGCTTTTTGGCAGCGTCCTAAAGGTAAGCGGTCTTAGCCGGAATGATATTCACGAGGCGTACTTAACGGCTGTCGTGCCTCGTGACGCTACCTGTTCGGATGGCGACCGAACCGCCCTCGAACGCCTCCATGACCCAGGAACTGCGAAAGCATATGTTCTCGAGCATGCTTTCCCTGGCCAGATCGCGATTTACAGGGAGGGTGGACGACTCATAAGAGTCACCTACTTCCCCGAATCGAACGATATGAGGGGAAAGGTTGTTATCGATGAGAATCATCCTTTCAGTATCCCTCTGTTGAGTGGAAAGTCGGTATTGGTCTCAGTCCGAGGGAACGAAGTCGTGTTTGGGAAGGAGGCAATGCTTATGGGCAACTACGGCGTGCAAGGAGGTGCGGTCGTAGAACTCGACCACTGCGCGGTGTATTGATCCTTGCCAAGGTTGCAGAACTGCAAGGCGTGCGACGATTGTTGCACGCCTTGCACAAGACAAGCGTGGCGGAGAACTACATCGGACATGCGAGCTTCGTGCGCTCGTCGTATCAGCAGCTGAGAGAGAAAAGCGGGAACTCACCCACACCGCGACAACTTGAAGAACCCTGGCCACGGCCTCAGCGTGGGGCTTGGCGGATGCCGTAACGCCTCGTCCAACGCCGGAATGAAAAGCACCTCCGGAGCCGGTGCGCCGGTTCGCGGCACCGTATCGAAGAGCTTGTCCCCGCTCCACTGATGGAAATCCATCGGCTGCAAGCCGGTTTCGCTCCGTTTCCCTTCCACGATGGTCCAGGCCATGGCGCCGGTAAACGGCACAGGAATGACCGTCTTTGTGAACCGTGAGCCCCCATCAAAGACGAAGGCGTAGCGGTGTTCGCCATGGACATCGAGGAACATGCCCAGGTCGCCCAGGAAATCCGCGGTGGGCGGAAGTTTCACGAAGGACGTGGTCAGGCCAGGGTCCGCTGTGTACGTGTAGTGCGCGCGCTCGTAAGTGCAAGCGGCTGCCTCTACATTGAAAGCGGTGCTGAGCCCGATCGCGCAGATGGCGGAAAGACAAAGACGCTCCATGATCAACCCGTTTCCCCTTTTCATCCATTGGCGCGCACTGGCGCCCGCGTAAGAATAGCGAAGAGGTGGAAGGGCTTGTAGTGCGCTCAAGGGAAGACTCCGTGATGCCGAAGAATCTTGCGAAGCTAAGTCGTGCTGTGGCCGTCGGCCTGTCGCTGGTTGCTGCGGGGATAGGCTTGGCGCAGGCCGCCGATACCCCCGACTCGCAAAGCCTCGCCTGGACACGGCCTGGACCCCATGAAGCGCTCATCGAGAAGGGTGCCGCATTCCTCAAGGGCGGAACGGGAACATTCGTCAGCCATGAGTCGATACGAGCCAACGGATTTGCGTCGCAGGCGGCCGGCACAGGCGCGATAGCCACCACGGAGCCCGACCTCCCCACCCAGTTCGACTATGTGTTCGGTGGCGTTCCGTCATCCGAGGTGACGCTTGCGGATGGAGCAAAACTGTACACCGCGTGCGAGGTTCACAACTGCCTGGGGAAGAGGGCGTTCCTCGTGACGGATGGCGACGGCCAGATCGTCCGGTCCGCCGGGTTCCTCGACGTGAAGTGCGCCGTTGGGGACTACTTCTTGAAGCGCGGGAAGACGCCGCCTTCGTCCTGCGACACTGCTCCGACATTGACCATCTTCTATTCGGCCAAGGACACGCATCAAGCCGCGCTTTCACTCGAGATTGAGGCGTGGGCAAAGAGCCAGGCGGCGACGAACAAGCAGTCCGGGCACCTGAGGACTCAGGAACGGTTCGTAACTGGATCACACTAAGGCGGGAGCGTGAGCCCATCCCGCTCCCTGGCGTCGTCACCCTCGGAGGACGAGGAGGCAAGGGGCTTCTTCGCGCGAGCGCGCTTCCCCAAGAGCTTAAGAGGGGACGATGGTTCGTGTGGTAAGCGCGCCGGCGCCAGAAAGCCGCGCCTCACACACCCCTGAGAACATCACTCACCGCCGGCGTCTGATCCCACACCATCCGCGTATACGCCTGCGTAGCACACAGAAGACCCAACTGCGTCAGCGCCTCGATGGCATCGAGCGCGGAGGCCATGTCGGTGCAATCCACCTCGTCTGCTTCATAGATCAGCGCGGCCAGCAGACGGCTCAAGCCGCGTGCGGATTGCAGAAGCTCGGTCGCGTCGTTGGTCAGGTCGTGTGCCGTCGCATCCGGGTCGACCATGTAGGTGCGTTCTTTCGATCCGTTCATTGCGTTCTCCTCGGCCTGCCATCGCAAGACAGGCGCGCGTGTCCGCCAGCTGCCCTTCGCAGGCGCCGTACGGTCTTGCTCGAATCTGGAAAGGCGGCGCCGACGCCCCTTCAGCCGCGCGTGCGCGTATGCGCCGTGGGAGGGAACGGCTGAGAAACATCTTGGCGAGACGGCGACGCCGCCGGTGCGTTAACCGGGTCTACGAGATGCGCAGACGGCTCGGTGACCGGTGGGGGAACCGCCGAAGGAATCCGGCGGACGGGCGGGTGCCGTACAATGGCAAGCAACCATGATCAATTTCCTTAGTGGTTGGTTATGGCCAGCGGGTCAGGGGTGTTAGCGCACCCTTGACTCGCGTCTCTCACCGCATGAAAGCGATGGTTGCCTGCACCGTGCATCTCGAAGCGGCGTGCAGGCAACGGCCCGAAGATAACAATCCACTTCGGGCTTGTCTGTAGGGCCAACGAAGACGTTGGAGTACGGGCATCTAGGCCCGTCGCGTAGCCGTTGCGCCGCATCGTCCGAACGATCTGCTTTAAGAATCATCGGAAGCCGCCACAGAACGACACGCGATTCCGGCAACTCGCCGAGGCGCTGCACAGCAAGGCCTACAGCGCAAGACGGCAACGAATGATTGCCATCGCTGACGACATTCACGAGCATTTCCGCCGGTCTCGCACGGAGTGTTCCCACATGCATCCATGGAAGGCGGCTGCTGCCGTCGTTGTCACCTCCACCGCCGTTGCCGCGGCAGCCTATGGCTCAGGTTACTTCACCTATCAGTTCCTCGGCGTCGAGGGATACGCGGTGAAGTGGGATACGGCGTGGCGCTATGTGCAGGCGCTGGATCAGCCGGCGTACGTGCCTTACGCGTGGCGCATCAAGCTTGGCGTGGCGGTGGGGTGCGCCTTGCCGTTCCTCGGCTGGTGTGCTGCGTTGGCGTCGCTGTTCAAGAGCCGCACAAACCCCGAGTCCACGCATGGCGATGCCTGTTTCGCGACACTGGCCGATCTGAGGAAGGCCGGCCTGCTGACGCAGACGCCTCAGGGCATTCTCATCGGTAAATACAAGGGACGAGAGATATGGCTGAATGGGGCGCAGCATGTCATCACGATCAGCCCGACGCGATCGGGAAAGACGACGAGTATTGCCATCCCGGTGCTATTGACCTATCAGCACTCCATGGTGGTTCTGGACCTGAAGGGTGAACTGCACAAGGCCACGAGTGGGTGGCGTCAAGCCCAAGGGCAGGTCATCCGGGTCTGGGCTCCGTACGACGAAGACGGCAATACTCATCGCTTCAATCCGATGACCTTGCTTGCCGGCATGAGTCCGGCGAAACGGATCGGCGAGCTTCAGACCATCGCCGCCATCCTTTATCCGGACCAACCAGGTAGCGATCCCTTTTGGGTCTCGCAGAGCCGTGCGGCCTTTGTCGCCTTTGCCTCCTATATGTTCGAGGTGTGGGACGAGCGCTACCCAGAGGACGCGGGGGAGGAGGTTAACACCTCGCCTGACTTTCCCAGCTTCGAGCGCATCCTGCGCCTTTCCAGCGGTACTGACGGGCAGACGACCCGGGAGATGCTGGGCTGCATCCTCAAGCGCTCCGGCGCCGGACACATAAGTCCGCAGACGCGCACGGTGTTCCAGAACCTGGCGGGTCTAGCAGAAGACACGTTTTCCTCGGTTATTGCCGGCATGCAGGCGCCGCTCCAGCAGTTCCTGAGCCCGATACTGGCTGCTGCGACAAACGCTACGGACATCGACATTCACAGTCTGCGCCGGACCCCGACCACCCTCTACGTGATCATTCCGACCAACAAGCTGGACGAGAGCAGCAAGCTGCTCAACATCTTCTTCAGCACGGTGATCGGCAACAACCTCGACAAGCAACAGGGCGAAGACCCCGATCTCAAGTACCAGATGTTGATGCTCATGGACGAGTTCACCGCCATGGGCCGGGTGGACGTGTGGGCCAAGCGCATCTCGATCTCGGCAAGTTATGGCGTGCGGGACCTCTGCATCATCCAGAGCCGCTCGCAGCTTCGGGCGACTTACGGTGATCACGACGCGCAGAACTTCATCACGAACCATGGTGCGCAAATCGTGTTTGCGCCGCGCGAGCAGGCGGATGCGAACGAATACAGCGAGATGCTGGGCTACAAGACGGTGCGGAAGCAGCAGCGCAGCACCAGTCAGGGCGGCGGCGGACGACAGGTGTCAACCAGCCATGTAGAAGAGCGGCGTGCGCTGCTGCTACCGCAGGAAATCAAGGAGCTTCCGGGGGACGACGAACTGATCTTCTATGAGGGGTGTAAGCCGATTCGGGCCCAGAAGAATTGGTTCTTCAAGGATAGGAGATTCAAGGAACGGGCCGGGTTGAAGCCTGTCGTAGTTGCCCGTCTCGATGAACACGTCGATCGCCAGGATGGATCTTCCAGCGTTACCCGGCCAAGGGAGCGGCAGTCTATGGCGAAACTGCAAGTGCGACATGAGCGAGGTTAAGGAGCGATACGAAATGAAGCTACAGCATCTGTTTTTGGGAACGGCAACGGGCATGACCGCTACCGCGGCATGGGCAGGAGCATTGGAAGCGAAAGCGCCGGATCAAAGGGCTATTCCTCAGGCTATTCTGGATCTGGTTGGAGACAACAAGGAATTGCTTGCATACAAGTCAGTTAACGATGGCGAAGGCGGAAGCGTGGCTGCCATCGTGCTTAGAAACCCAAAAGAATCAGCCCCCAACCGGGGCATATTTACTGCTGACGGCGACAACTATTCGTGCGAGCTGGTGCTCATCAGGGAGCTTGCTGGAGAGTTGAAAGTGACCGGGCGCACCCACGACGCGGTGAACTGCGATTCCAATCAGATCAACTTAGTTTCCGAACGGCTCGAACTGGACGACCAGCTCAGTCTCACGCCGAATCATGTGACCTTCAGAAATGAAAACATCTATGGAGGGTCGACCAGCTATTCATTCTCGATGGTGGACGGACAATGGCACTTGTCCAGCGCGACCTCAATTTTCAAGGATGCGCAAGAGGGCAGGGACGAGGTTATCTTCGCCAAGGAGAACGTCTCGTATCCGAAGAATATTGGCTTCATTCCGATGGAGAAATTCAAGCCCAAGAAGATTCGTGACGCGCTAGCCAAAAGCAAGAAAACGGACTGGTAGGGATCCGGAGGAATATTATGTATATCAAAAACATTCCCGCGGCAGCGATCGTCAGTCTTGCCATTGTGCAAGCTACTTCCGCAACCGAAACCCAGCCAATGAACGATCCGGTCTCGGCGGATATCAAGGCCTTGGTTGACTCAGGCGGAACCGTGATTGCCTACAAGTCAGTGGGTTCCGAAGAGACAGGTGGTAGAACCGCGGCCATGGTGGTTCGACGTGAGCGCATATGCGAACTGATCGCTTTCCATTCAGACCATGGACAACCGCATGTGACCGGCCGAACAAAGCGCGCGTTCAATTGCGTTGGCATATTGGAGAACGCGAATGCCGGGTACAGAGAGCTGGACGACAATCTAGATTTGTCTCCGGACCAGTTGAAAGTCACCAATTACGCAAACACCGTTCAAGGAGGTTGGTATAGCTACTCGTTCAGATACTCCTCGGGTAAGTGGTACTTGTCGGGTGGCGAGTTCTCGCACTCATATGGTCCGGCGTCGGACGATGGATACCTCCGGGAGACAACAGGATCGGCTGCTTATCCGAAAGACTTTGGCCTTATCTCCATGGATGATTTCAAGCCCGAGGACATCGATCCAGTGATGGAGAAGAATAAAACAGTGGATCGCGGATAACAGGAGAAGTAGATGCCACGTCTTAATGATTCTTCCGCGAGGCTACTGAAGGCCGCGATTGATTCCGGCATAACATCACCGGCCGAACTTTCGAATCTTATGGGGAATGCCGCCGTCGAGACTGCCAACTTCACGACAATGCACGAGAGGTTCGGATACAGAAGCGCCGATCTTTTGATGTCAAAGGTTAAGTCCATCAAGGACAGATATACCCGTGAGGAGGTTCAGGAGGCGATAGACAGTCGTGACCGCCAGAAGGTCGCAACTATCATGTACGAGGGACGAAGTAGCCTAGGCAACACGGAGCCGGGCGACGGATGGCGTTTCCACGGCAGGGGATACTTTCAGTTCACCGGACGGTACAACTACGAAACTTTCGGGAAGAAGTTCGACGTGGATCTTATTACCGATCCAGAGATAGCTGCGGATCCCGAGGTCTCTACGAAACTTGCTCTTGCATTTTGGAATGACAGAGTCCTGCCGCATGAGCGTGAGGATGTCTTGGCGGCAGGATTGAAGATTAACGGGCATACGAATGGTGCGAATGAGCGTGTCGCTGCAGCCCGCGAGTGGGGTGCGCTCATTACACCCGAACTGGTGAGAGACGTGCAGACTGGTGCGATTTCTCTGGACGAGTTGGCTGCAACGGAGTCTGCTCAGCATTCAGTCTTTCAACGCGGTCGAAGCCAAGCCGTGCAAAAGTTACAAACAGACCTCAATCGCCTTCGCTATTTCGATGCGCAAGGCCGCGCCCTGGTCACTGACGGTAACTACGGCCCCAGCACTCGACAGGCCGTCGAAGCCTTTCAGCGCGACCACGATCTGGTGGCCGATGGCATCGCTGGTCCCGCCACGCTGGACACCCTACGTGGCGCGGTGGAGAAAGTGGAGACGCGAACCATCGGTCAGCGAGACGCGCCCTACCTCCAGTCTGACGAGCCCAGCGAAGCCCTCTCGGCCTATCGATCGGCGGCACCGGAACCAGCGATAGTCGTGCCGACCATGCCGACCATGCCGACCATGCCGACAGTGCGACTTGACGAACCCGGCCATCCCGACAACGACCTGTACCAGGAAGCGCAAGCGCACGTGTACGAACTGGACCGGCAGTTTGCACGGGTCCCGGATCAGCGGAGCGACAACCTGAGCGCGGCGCTGGTTGTCGCAGCACGGGCGTCAGGACTTTCCCGCATTCACCGGATTGAGTTGAGCGAAGACGCGTCCACGATTTCCGCGGTCCAATCGTCTTTCGGGCAGCCCGAAAAGCGGGCGGAGGCGCCAGTCGTGGAATCCCTGAACACCTCGGTGGATCGGTGTTCCAGGCAATGGCCAGCGGCCATGCAGGCCTTCGAGCGGTGTACGGAGCCAGTGCACGAGCGGTCGGTGGAGCGGAGCCAGGAGCGTCAGATGCCTTTGGCCCCGCGGTCACAGTCCCTTCCGGTCGAGTCGAATCTCGGCTACGGCGACCCGCGCCACCCCGATAACCCGAACCACGATCTCTACAACGAGCTTCATCGGCGCATTCCCGACGCGTCGGAGGATCGCCTTATGCAGTTCACGGCGGCCTGTCATGAGAACCTGATTAACGCGCGGAATCTCTCCGAAATCCGGCTGGACGAGGAGCGTGGAGCCTTGACCTTTATCGGGACCGGGTTTCACGCCACGCCGGCAAAGATCGATCTCGACAGGGCACCTCCACCTCCTGAGCAGGCGATCGCTCAGATTCAGCAGCACGATAGGCAGGAGGCGCAGATCCTGGAGGCGGTCCAGATGCAGCAGGCGCAAATGAGCATGGGACGCTCACTTTGAAAACATGCCGCATGTAACCATTAGCCTGCTGTGTGCCATCGCTGCCGGACGCCGGCTTTCCGGTTCGTAGGGCGGCAGCCGGAGGACATCCAAGAGACGATGGTTTATTTGCAAGATTTGAGACCCGCGCTCCGCTTACATTCGCCCTGAAAGCGGGAGAACCCCCCCCCATGACGATCCGCAAGCCCATCGCCAGCATGTGCATCGGCCTCGCCGTCGCGATGGCCGGATCCGTCACGGCACAGGATGCCCAGACGCCGGCACCCTCGCGTGAAGCAGCGCGCCCGGTCTCCAATGCCAGCAACGAGGTGTCCGGTATGCGACTGCCCGACAGCAAGATGGCCCGCGACGTCACCCGGCTCGTGCGCGATGCCGAAGGCGACCTCCTGTTCGAGCACTCCGTGCGCGTGTACTACTGGGCGGCGCTGGCGGGAAAGCGCAGGGGATTGGATTTCGATCCGGAACTCCTCTACGTCGCGGCCATGTTCCACGACTTCGGCCTGACCTCAGGCTATGGCGCAAGCCATTCGCGCTTCGAGGTGGATGGTGCGAACGCCGCTCGCGATTTCCTGAAGAAGCACGGCAAGTCGGAGGCGGAGAGCCAGAACATCTGGTTCGCCATCGCCCTGCATACGACGAATGGAATCTCCCCGCACCTGTTTCCCATCGCTACTCTCCTGGCCGAGGGTGCGAACATGGATCTCGTGGGTGCCGGGTATGACGACTTCACCGCAGCCGAGCGCAACGCTGTCGAGGCGGCGCACCCGCATCCGCCGCACTTCGCGGAAGGCTTCATGCAAACGGCCTACGACAGCCTGAAGCATCGACCCGAGACCACCCAGGGCACGGGGTTAGCCGACATCATGGCTTACAAGGATCCCAAGTTTGTCCGCAGGGATTTCAGCCGTTTGATGCTCAAGTCGCGCTGGGAAGTTGGCAAGTAACGGGAACTCGGTCGGCCCATAGGTCCGGATGCCGGAAGCATGCCGTAAGGAACCGGCGCCTCCGACGGTCACCTCGTGTACGGCCCGGCGACCGGCAAGGTCACCGAACGGTGCCGTGCTTCGCCTCGAGGAGCCCGACGGATGATTCAACGCCCACGACCATTCCGCATCCAGGTGTCGGACACCGTCCTGTCCGATCTGGCGCATCGCCTCGAGCGTACGGCGTGGCCTGACGATCCCGGCAACGAAGACTGGAGCTACGGTGTCAACGGCGACTACCTCCGGCGGCTCGTCGCTTACTGGCGCACCGGCTACGACTGGCGGGCGGTAGAAGCGCAGATCAACGGCTTCGCGCAGTTCCAGGTCCGTATCGACGACGTGCCGGTGCACTTCATCCATGAGCGCGGGGTGGGGCCGAAGCCGGTTCCCCTGATCATCACGCACGGCTGGCCCTGGTCGTTCTGGGATATGCGCGAGGTGATCCGCCCTCTCGCGGATCCCGGTGCCTTCGGCGGCGACCCCGCGGATGCGTTCGACGTCATCGTGCCTTCGCTGCCGGGCTACGGGTTCTCCGGACCGCCGCCCCGTGCGGGGATCAACTTCTGGCGCACGGCGGACCTGTGGCAACACCTCATGACGGAGATACTGGGCTATCGCCGGTACGCCGCGAGCGGCGGCGACTGGGGTGCGCTCGTTTCGTCGCAGCTGGGACACAAGTACGCGGCGAGCCTTTACGGCGTTCACCTGATGCATCCCATGCTGCTCGACCAGTTCAACACCGAGCGGCCCTGGGACGTCACGGCGCGCGCCTGGGACACCGGGAACCGGGCGCCCGCGGGCAGTGTCAAGTTCGCATCCCATTTCGCGGTACAGGTACTGGATCCGCAGACGCTGGCTTACGCCCTTTCGGATTCGCCCGTGGGTTTGCTGGCGTGGCTGCTCGAACGCTGGCGGTCATGGGGCGACAGCCATGGCGATCCCGAACGGGTCTTCCCGCCCGAACACATGATCACCACGGCGATGATCTACTGGGCCACGGGGACGGCGGGATCGTCCATGCGTGCTTATGCCGACGCGGCCCGCCATCCCTGGACGCCCTGCCACGATCGCCAGCCCATGGTCGAGGCGCCCACGGGAATTACCTTCCTGAGCGGCGAGAATCCTGCCGGCGTATCCACGTCGCAGCGTGTGGACTTCTTCCTCGCGGGACCACGGGCGAAGTACTTCAACACCGCGTACCTCAAGGCGCACGACGGCGGCGGACACTTCGGCTATTACGAGAACCCGGCGGCGGTGATCGAGGATCTCAGGGCGATGTTCCGGCCGTTGAGGGGGTAGGCTGAGCCGGCTGGTTCGGACCGCTGGCGGTCCGACCACCTGCCAAGATCCGTACAAAAATCTATTCAGTACTGTGCTCCCCAGGGCGCATATCTGTTTGAAATTAAAAAGATTAGGTGCTCTGAATCTATTCAAGTATCTATTCAATCGTGAAAAAGGCCTTCTACAGGACCGTCGCCGACCTCATTCACGAGCGCACCGGCATCCGGAAGGAAGATGTCTGGATCAATCTGGTGAGCACGGGGCGCGAGGACTGGTCTTTCGGTGGGGGTGAGATGCAGTACTCCTAGGTGGGCTCGTCATCGACAGGCTGAGGCGCTGCGTGCGCTCCTGGGGGATTTCGGAGTCACGGACCCTGCCTGGGAAACGCATGATCGACTACGCTGATTTGAAGCTGTTCTATCAAACCGTGGTGGAAACCGTTTTTAATCCTCGTTGAATCGAGGGCGAGGCACATCCGGTGCGGATTCGAAATAAGATCGAACAGGAAAGTCATGCACTAGCGCGACGGTCGCTCCGCATCGGCATCTCCGATGCTGTGGCCATGCTGAGGGACGAGACGCCACAGGCCATTTCCGACCTTTCGAAAAAGCAGAGGAAGCGTCGGAATGAGGCTCCGCCGTCGAAGTCGTGATCGCCATTTCCGGGGAGGTAATCATGCGCCATCTGACCGCCGAAGAGCTGTCGGCTATTCGGGTCCTGGCATCGGAAATCGGATCCGATGAACAACGCGAACAGGTGCTTTCCGATCTGAGTCGCTGTACCGTCAGCGAAGAGACGCACGATGCATCCATATTGTCGTTCCACATCGAAGGATACGAGCGACCGCGATACGAGGGACAGGACACCTTCCGCGGTAAGGACGGTTTCCCAGTCGAAGGAATCGTCAAAGATGCCGATGGCGCTAATGTCGACGTAGTAATCTATGTAGTTGACGGTAGGATTTTCGAACTCGAGTTGATCCGGCTTGACGGCGAGGATGTGATTAGCCCGGTTTGGTCTACGCTCACAAGCAAGTGGATGTGAGCTGGCAGACTGACACTGGGTGACGGCCGTGTAATCAACTCTTCATTGGCGGTGTCTTTGAGGTTACGACCTCACCGCGGCCTAGTTCGAAGGATTATCCACACGCGACGCGTTATAGATGAACCCCGACAGCGGCAACAACTGGCTCAGCACGCGGTTCCACTTGGTCACGCCAGCCGCCCCGACGAACACCACGTCGCCGGCCTGGACGGGGAACGCGTCGGCCAGCCCGAACGCGGCGGGTGACGTCGCCTCGAGGTGATATACCTGCGTCGGCGTCTGGGTGAGGTTCTTCGACCCGCGGATGACATAGACCTCGCTCGCATTCGCAGTCACCGGGCTGATGCCGCCGGCGCGACCGATCGCCTGGGTGAGGCTGATGTGCGAGGTCTTGAACGACAAGGCGGCCGGTCGCATCACCTCGCCTACCACGTACACCTCGTGGTTATCGTTGAACGGCAGGTAGATCCGGTCTCCCGGTTGCAGCCAGATCACCGGTAGCGGCTGTCCCGACGTGCCGCTCGCGTCGATGTGGTACGTCTTGCCATCCCGCGTCAGGGTGAGCCCGGAGAGGTCCGCGAGCGCGGGGTCGACGCCCGCCGTGCCGATGGCTTCGCCCAGGGTGTAGGGCACCGCGCCGATGATGACCGGATCGGTGCGGCGGAAGGCCCCTTCGAGGGTGACGCGCTGGCTGGCGTACTGCACCACGTTCACGTCGACCTGCGGTTCCTTCACGTAGTCCACGAGCGCCTTCGAAAGGTGCTCACGCAGTTGCGGAACGGTCATGCCCGCCGCGTGGATCACGCCCACGTGGGGGAAGTAGAAGGTGCCGTCCGTGCCCACGGGACGGCCGTTGGCCACGGTCTGCTGCTGCGATCCTGCGGGCGAGGTCAGCTCGGGATGGTTCCACACGGTGATGTAGAGCGTATCGCCGGGACCGATGGTGTAGTCGACGGGTTTCGTGCTGCCGAACTCTGGCGGTATCGCCGTCTCCTGCTGCGTCGACGTAAGCAATTCGTAAGTAATGGGAACGAAGGTTACGTGAGGATCGTCCTTCAAGTCCCCGACGTTCATGCGCTGGCCGGGAACGATCGCGCAGGCGCTGAAGGCGGCGCAACAGAGGACGAGCAGGGCGAGACGGTGCATCGGCAGGACTCCTGTGCAAGCTGTGCATTACCGCCCTGCCGGCGCACCCTCGATGGACGAAGGTGGCGGGAGTTAAGCCACGCATCGCGTGACGCACGCGTCAAGAAAATCGCGTGATCTTCTGAACACAGATTCATTCACCGAAGGATCACGAATGGACGTTTGCGTTCGCGGCGTGCTCGTGCGTATGCTCGGCTCCGCGACATATTGCGCCCGGATCAGGCAGGGTTCCGCGGCTCGTTCTTCTTCTCGCATCGACGAGGGAGCGAACCGTGTTCAACAACTTGCCTATCCCCTCTGCGCCCCGTGCGCAGGTATATACCGACGTGCAGAACCCCGCGCGTCAGGACGACATCGACCTTCGCGCCCTGCTGCGTACCGTGCACGATCATCGCTGGACGGTGATGGGTTTCGCGGCCGGCTTCGCCTGTGTCGCGCTCCTGTATTCCACGCTTGCGTCGCCCGTTTACGAGGCCAATGCGGTCATCCAGGTGGGCCAGGGCGTGCCCGCCGTCGACGACATGGCGAAGATGCTCGATGCATCCGCATCGCGTGCGTCCACGGAGATTCCGCTGCTGACTTCGCGCAGTGTCGTCAATCGCGCCGTGCTCGAACTGGGCTTGCTCACCGAGGTGCGTCCCCAGCGTTTTCCGGTGATTGGTGGATGGCTCGCGCGGCGTTTCCGCGCAGCGAACCCGGGTGACGTCGCGGCACCTTGGCTGGGGATGCCGCAGTACGACTGGGGCGGTTCGGAACTCGCCATCGGCCGCCTCGACGTGCCCGCGGCATTGCTCGACCAGCGCATGCAACTCGTGGTGGGCGAAGGTGGCAGCTACCGTCTCCTCGGCGACGACGGTGACACGCTCGTTGACGGACGTGCCGGCGCGCTGGCGAATGGCCACGACGTGACGCTGCTCGTGAACCGGCTCCGCGCAAACCCCGGGACACGCTTCGACGTGGTTCGCCATGCGCCCCTGACGACAGTGGGCATGGTCCAGGCGAACCTGGTGGCAACGGAACAGGGCAAGGATTCCGGGATCATCTCCCTCAGTTTCCGCGGTACCGACCCCGTCGCTGCGACGGCCTTGCTCGACCGCATCACGCGCGGGTACCTGCGGCAGAACGTGCAGCGCAACACGGCGGAGGCCACGAGCAGCCTCGAGGTGGTGCAGCGGCAATTGCCACGAGCGAAGGCGGACCTGGACCGGGCAAGCCACGCATTGAACGATTACCAGAGCAAGACGGGGGCGATCGACACGAACCTGCAGGCGGGCAGCCTGCTCAACGAGACGGCCACGCTGGAGACGAGCATCCAGCAGTTGCGCCTGCAACGCGTCGATGCCGATCAGCGCTTCGCCTCAGGCCATCCCGTCATGCGCGCGCTCGATACGCAACTCGGCATCCTGGAAGGCAGGAAGGCGGCGCTTACCCGGAAGATGAGGCAGTTGCCCGTGGCGCAACAGGAGTTGCCGCGGCTGACGCGCGACGTGCAGGAAGCCGAACGGACGTACGCGAACCTGCTGCACCAGTCGCAACAGCTGGAGGCAGTGCGCGAGGCCGCCATCGGGGATGCCCGGTTGATCGATCCCGCCGCGGTGGATGTCTCCCGCCCCGTGTGGCCGCTGCCGTTGTTGATGATTCCCGGTGCGATCCTACTGGGGGGGATCTTCGGGTTGGCCTTCGTGTTCCTGCGCCAGTTGCTTCGCCGGACGATCGAAGACGAGGCCGAGATCGAGGAACTGGGCCTGCCGGTGTTCGCATGCATTCCCTGGAGCCGCGCCGGGCGCGCGACGTCGACGCGGCGGCTGGCGCGCGACATACGTTCGCCTGCCTTGCTCCTCGCCAACCGTCCACGGGAGGTGGCGGTGGAAGCGCTGCGGGGCCTGCGCACCTGCCTGGACGCCACGCGCCTCGAGGCGCCGAACAACGTGCTGCTGGTGACCAGCGCCTGGACAGGCAGCGGCAAGAGCTTCGTCAGCGCGAACCTTGCCACCGTGATCGCCAACGCCGGCCAGGAAGTGCTGCTCGTGGATGGCGACATGCGCGGCGGCGAGTTGCATGCGAGCTTGAGCAGCGGGGCCGGTCCCGGGTTGTCGGAACTGATCCGTGGCGACACCACCATCGAAGATGCCGTCAGGCCCGTACCCGGCGTGGCGCGGCTCATGTTCATTCCGCGCGGCGCGCTGCCGCCCAATCCGTCCGAGCTGCTCATGCACGAGCGCTTCGTGAAGCTCCTGGAAGAGCTCGGCTCCCGTTACGGCACCGTCGTCATCGATGCGCCGCCTGCGCTGGCCTTCACCGACGCGACGCTGATCGGCAAGCACGCTGGCACCACCTTGCTGGTGGTGCGCTACGGCGTGGACCAGCCGCGCGACGTGGCGGCCGTGTGGCAGCGGCTGGCCCAGGGGCGGGCCACCGTACGCGGGGCGATCTTCAATGCCGTGGACCGGCCGAGGCGGCGCGACGAAACCGACACCCGCTACAACTATCCGCTGGTGCAGGCGTGACCATGCGGCCTTCCGCCGGAACGCTGCGCGCGCCCTGGATGCTGTTGCCGCCGGCGTGGCGCAGGGCCGCCGCGGGCATTTCCTTGCTGTGGATGGCGACGGCGCTGGGCGCCGTGCTCACCTTCCTGGTCCAGGTGCTCCTCGCGCGCCGCCTGGGTCCGGAGGACTTCGGCCGTTTCGTCGCCGCACTGGCGACGGTCACCATGCTCGCGCCGGTCGCGGGTTTCGGCCTGCCGCAGCTATGGCTGCGCCTGTATGGCGCGGAAGGCTGGCGCGCGCAGAGGTGGCTGCGGCCTTCGCTGCGTTTCGTCGCATGGACGACCGTGGTCGCGTGCACCGCGGCCGTCGCGTGGTCGCTGGCCGGCGCACCCGACGGAACGGCCGTGCTGGCGTGGTGGTTGTTGCCGGCGATTCCCTGCACGCTGGTCGTCGGACTGGTGTCCAGCAAGCTTCGGCTCGAAGAGGACGACCGGGGGCTGGCGGCGTGGCAGCTTGCCTTGCCCGGCTCGCGCTTCGCGTTCGTGCTCGCGGTATGGCCGTGGCATGCCCTTGGCGCCGCCACGGCGGCGGCGGGCTTTGGCCTGGTGGGGGTGGCCGTGGCGTTGGCGGGCGCGCCGGCGCTCATGGCCATGCGGCGCGGGGAATTCAACCTGCGCGGCCATGTGGCGCGGGAGGAGGGGGGCGGAGGGGAGCGCGACGCATCGATGCGCGCGGTCTGGCGCATGGGCTGGGCATATGGCCTTTCCGCCTTGCTCTATCCGGTGTTCTTCCAGGTAGGCACGGTCATGCTCGATCGCATGTCGGGGCCACGCGAGGCGGGCCTGTTCGGCATCGGATTGAGCGTAATGATGGCGGTCTACCTGCTGCCCGCGACCGTGTACCAGAAGTACCTGTTGTCGCGACTGCACCGCTGGGCGGTGCACGAACCGGAAAAATTCCGCCGCGTGCACCGCCATGGCGCGTGGATCATGCTGGTGGCGGGCCTGGTGTGCGGCGTGCTGGTGGCGGCGCTTGCGCAGGTCTTCGTGCGAATGGCGTTCGGTGCGGCGTTCGCCGGTGCCGCGGCGGTACTCGTCGTGCTTGCCGCCTGCGCGCCACTGCGCTTCCTCTCCGTCGCCATCGCCTCGGCCCTGCTGGACGAGCGGCAAGCCCGCCTTCGCGTGCTGATGATGGGCGGCAGTGCTGCCGCCGTCGTCGTTCTCAACCTTGTGCTCATCCCGCGTTACCAGGCGCTGGGAACGGCCTTTGCCACCGTCGGCGGCGAGGCCGTCCTGCTCGTCTTGTCGTGGCTGGCGGTGCGCCACTCGGTGCCCGTGCTTCGGGCGGCGCGATCATGAACCGGCCGCGGCACCTCATCCGCATGCTTCGCCCCTGGCGCCATCTCGCCGGCGCGATCGGAGGCTTCGCTTACGACGCCTGGCGTTATGCCCGGTACGGCGGCTGGCCTGGTCCGCGCGAGCCCGAGCGCCATGAGTTCCGCACCGTCAAGACCTATCACCGTCTCGAGAAGAGCCTGGCCTTCGCCCAGCGCAGGACTGGCGCGGGGTGGAGCGCGGCGGAGGACCTGGTCGCCCTGCTGCAGCAACGGCCGCGCGAGGTGGCGCCAGCGGGAATGCATGCGTCCGTGGGCGTGAAGGTGTTGCACGATTTCAGGGCGGCCGCAGGGGATCCGCCCGCGGCGTCGCGTGTGCCGGCGTTCGTGGATTCGGTGCCGCCGCTCACCACGCGCGGCGGGGCGCTCGCCACCAGCGCCGAATGTATCCGGCAGGGTCGTCTGGACGATCCCGAGCGGTTCTTCGAGAGCCGCCATTCCGTGCGCGACTTCAGCGATGCGCCCGTGGAGGAGGGCGCCATCGAGCGCGCCATCGCCCTGGCGATGCGCAGTCCGTCGGTGTGCAACCGGCAGGCGTGGCACGTTTACCGCGCGGAGCGCCGGACAACGATCGACCGCATTCTCGCCCGGCAGGACGGCAACGCGGGTTTCGGCCACACCGTGCCGTGCCTGCTGGTGCTGGCGGCGGACCTGCGCGCTTTCGACACCCTCGGCGAGCGCTACCAGCACTGGATCGACGGCGGCATGTTCGCGATGGCGCTGGTGATGGCCCTGCATTCGCTAGGCCTGGCCACCTGTTGCCTCAACTGGAGCCGCGGCCCGCGCGACGACAGGGCCTTGCGCCGCACCATGCCGCTGGCGCCCCAGCACACGGTGATCATGATGCTCGCGGTGGGCCATCCGAGCGACACGCTGAAAGTCTGCTATTCGGCGCGCCGCGCGCCGTCCGACATCCTCACCGACCTCGACCGGGAGCCGTGATGCGCATTTACCTCTCGGGCCAGCGTACGTTCGGTAACCGCGGTTGCGAGGCCATCGTCCGCGCCACGGTCGCGCTGATGCGCGAGCACCTGCCTTCGGCGGAATTCCTCGTGCCGAGTACCGACGTCGCACGCGACGGCCGGCAGTGGCCCGGCGCGGCCGATCAGGGCGTGCATTTCGTGCGCGCATGGCAGCCGATGCACGGCCGGTGGTGGGTGCGGCTGCAACGCTTGCCCGTTCCCATGCTCAAGCGCGCTCGCTGGCCGGTGCCGCCCCCGCTGTGGCTACGGCGGCAGCTGGAGTCCGTCGATGCCGTGCTTGCGATCGGCGGCGACAACTATTCCCTGGATTACCAGCTGCCGACGCCCGTGATGGCCGTGGATGGATGGGCCATGGACGCCGGGTGTCCCGTGGCATTGTGGGGCGCTTCCGTAGGGCCGTTCGAGCGCGAACCGCATTTCGTCGATACCGTCACGGCCCATCTGGCACGCATGAACCTGCTCGCCGTCCGCGAATCGATAAGCGAGGCATACCTGCAGGAGCGCATGGGCATGGGCCATGTGACGCGCATGGCAGACCCGGCCTTCGCGCTTGCTCCGGATCCGAAGCATGTGCCGCAAGGGCATGCGGCACGAGGCGGCGCGCTCGGCTTCAACCTGAGCCCCCTGCTCCAGCGGTACCGGCGCGATGGCCGTGATCTGCGCCAGGGCGCGGCGGCATTCATCCGTCATGCCGTGCGCGAACGGGGGCTGGATGTCGTGCTGGTCCCGCACGTGGACGGCCTGCGCACGGTCGAAGACGGCGACCGCGCCTATCTCTCGGGACTGCTCGCCATGCTCACCGACCTGGGCGATGCGGTGCGCCTGTTGCCGCCGGGGCTGAACGCGCCGCAGACGAAGGCCGCCATTTCGCACATGCGCTACTTCATCGGTGCACGGACGCACGCCGCGATCGCCGCGCTGTCCAGCGGTGTGCCGACCGTGTCCATTGCTTACAGCGTCAAGGCCCGCGGCATCCACCGCGATCTGCTCGGCGACGAGAACGAGGTGCTGCCCGCGCAGGATGTGAGTGAATATGCGTTGCGGACGGCACTGGACGGCCTGCAGGTGAACGAGGACGGCATCCGCGCACGGCTGGCCATGCGCGCGGCGCACGCACGCGACGAGGCGCGGCGCGCCGCGGGAAGGACCGCCGCCGCACTCGGCCTGTCGGGGAAGGCCGCATGAGCAAGGCATGCGCTCCCGTCAGCACGATCATCCCGTGCTATCGCTGTGCCGACACCATCGACGCCGCCGTCGCTTCGGTAGCAGCCCAGCGCCTGCGCCCCGCGGAAGTGCTGCTGGTGGACGATGGCAGCAGGGACGGCACGCTGGATTACCTGCACGTGGTGGCACGCCGCCACGAGGAAGGCTGGATCCGTGTGCTGGGAAGCGACGAAAATGCCGGTCCCGCCGCGGCACGCAATAGGGCGTGGCGCCACGCGACGCAGCCATGCATCGCCTTCCTCGATGCCGACGACACATGGCACCCGCAGAAGCTCGCCGTGCAGATGGCCGTGATGGAGGACCAGCCGGACGTCGCCCTGCTGGCCCACCGCATGAACGTGCAGCGGCGCGGCGCGCCGCCACCTCCTCAACGCTACCCGTTGAAGGTGCGCGTGGTGAGTCCGCACCTGTTGCAGTGGCGCAGCCCCTTCCAGACACCCTCGATCGTGCTGCGGCGCGACCTTCCCTTCCGTTTCAATGAGAACTTCCGGCGCTCGGAGGACTTCCTGCTCTGGGCGCGGATCCTGTTGTCCGGTTACCGCTGCGCCAAGATCGAACACGTGCTCGGTTCCCTGCACAAACCAGCGTTCGGTGCGAGCGGGCTCAGTGGCGACCTGCATGCGATGTACGCCGCAGGCCGCCGGGCGCGGGCGGAGCTGTACAAGGAAGGCCTTCTCGGATGGTGGCATTACCGCGCGGCGGATCTTCTCGCCAATGCGCGCTATGCGCGCAGGCGCGTCATCACGCGTATGCGGGAACGGACCTCGCGTCCTTCATGGACGAGGCGGGAGGCGCATCGTGAATAGCATCGTGCTTCCGTCCCGGCGCCTGGCCGCCGCCAATGCGTGGGCTGTCCTCGGCGCGGCCGTCCTGGCGCTCGCGGGGCTGGTGGCGCTGGGCACGGTGGCCTGGCGCGAGCCATGGCAGGGGACGGATACGCCGATCTACGCCGCGTGGTACCTGTCCCTGCGCAGCGGCGTCGTGGTGACGCGCTTCGAGCCTCTGTTCGTGCTAGCGTCGCGCCTGTCGAGTGCTGCCGGGCTCGGCGTGCAGGCATGGCAGGGCCTGCTGTTCCTGCTCCTGGCCGGGGGCGGCGCGCTGGCGACGCGAGCCTATGCGCGCAGCCTCGGCTCGGCTGCCGGCAAGCTGCTGCCCGCGGCCACGATGTTCCTGCTGCTGTCGCCCGTGTTCGTCAACGCGGCGATCAATGCGACGCGCCAGGGGCTTGCCGCGTTCCCCATCATCGCCGCGCTCCTGGCGTTCCAGAGGCGAAGCTGGGTGGCGTTCGCCGTGCTCTCCGCCGTGGCCACGGGCTTTCATTACTCCGCGCTGCTGTACATCGCGCTGGCGCCCGTGCTGCTTTTGCGGCCACGCTGGTTGCAGCTGGTGGCCGCCGCCGGTTTCGCCGCCTATGCGTTGGGGCTCACCATGCTCGCCGTGCGAATACTTTCGCCCTCGGCCTACGCCGCGGTGATGGCTTATGGTCCCTACGCCGTCTACCGCGCCGGCGTTCGCCTCGACTTCGCCGTCTTCACGCTGTTCTGGTACGGGCTGCCGATGCTCGTGGCGAGGGCCGTCCGCGAGCCGTGGGCAGGCCGCATCGTGGACCTCCAAGGCGTCTACCTCGTGCTGGTGTTGCCCTTCCTGCTGGTGGGATGGGGCAACTACTCGAACCGGTTCCTGCTGCCTGCCTGGCTTTATGCCTCGCTGGTGGTCGCGGCCCTCTGCGTCCACTCGCGGCTGGCGCCGCTGCGCCACCCTGTCGTGATCGGGCTCGGGCTGCTCCTGAGCGCCGGTGTCTTCGCCTTCTATGTAAGCCATGGGGTGGCGCTATGAGTGTTCCAGCGGATGGTCCGGCCAGGCGCGGGGTGCAGGTCCGGCTCACGCCGGGGACACGGCGCCCAGATTTCAGCAACCTCGAGCAAAGCAGCGGCGCCGTCGACATGGCGTCCGTCGCGGACCTGCTGCGCAACGCCTTCGTCTACCCTCCGCACTCCATCTACGAAGACGTGAAGGTGGCGATTACCGCGGGCTTCGACGATGCGACCGACCTGCACGGTGACGTTCGCTTTCGCTTCCCTTATCTGGCATTGGCGCCGGCGGTGGCGGACGTAGACGGCGAGACGCTGGTGACGCGTTACCACGCCTTGCTGGCAGACGCGGCGGCGAGTTCGACGTCGCGCATGGCCTCTCCCTGGCTGCTGCAGAGCGGAGGGAAGGATTCCACCTCCATGGCCATCGCCCTGGCCGATGCCCGGCCCGACGCCACCTGCATCACGTATCGCGGCGGCACCGAGGAAGACGAACTGGACTCGGCGCGGTTCGTTGCGCGCCACCTCGGCCTTCGCCATGAATGCCTGGAATGCGATGCGCCGCGGGCGTACGACCGCTACCTGACGATGATCCCGCGGATGCCGCTGCTCACGGCGGATTTCGCCTTGCTCTCATATGCGGACCTGGTTACGCACGTCGCGGAAAATGGCGGCGACGGCGTCATCGATGCGACGGGATCGGATTCCTACTTCGGCATGCACGCCCACTTGCGCCATCGCATGCTGGCACTGCTGGCGCGTGGCATGCGCGTGCCGCGCGGCATCGCCGACTGGCAGCCGCTGACGCAATGGTTCCGCCTGGGCTATGCGCTGGGCACCTTGCAGATGAACGCCTTCGAGCGCTTGTTTCCCGGCTCGCGTTTCAGCGACGGCGAAGTCGACGGCCTGCTCGGTACGCCCGGGCCCGTGCTCGCGTCGCGCCATCGCCTGGAACTGTTCCGGCCGGAAATCGCCGCGGCCACGCGGCTTGAAACCCGGCGCGGCCTGGCGGCGACGATCGTGGAAGCGGCCAGCTTCGGCAAGGGCATGTTCGTCACCGCGGCGACCGGAATGGGCGTGGCGTATCCCTATTGCGACGCGGCGGTTTCCGGCTTCGTCCTCCGCGAGGTGCCTCCCTCGTGGCGGATGGGTCCCAACGGCGAGAACAAGCGCCTCGTGCGTGCGCATATCGCGCGGTATTTCCAGGGACTTCCGTACGTGCGTGCCAAGGGCTGCTTCCGCTTCAACGTCAGGCAGCTCGCCCAGGCGCGCTTCGAACAGGTGCATGCCTTCTCGACGGACTGCGCGGACGTGGTCCCCGGTGCCACGGCGTGGCTGGAACGCCATCGTCGCCGCCTGGACAACAAGTACCACGCGTCCAAGTTCTACCTGCTGGCCGTGGTGTTGCCCTGGGTGCACAGCCGGCTGCGCTCCAGGATCGAGGAGTGACGTGGTGTCGCGCACGCGCTTACCGTTCTTCGCCGGCCGCCGCCACTTCCTGATGGGTGCGGCATCGGTGCTCGGCGGCCTGGCCGTACCCGCCGTGCGCACGGCCCATGCCATGGATGCGCGCTCGTTCGGGGCCCGCGGCGACGGGCAGGCGGACGACACTGCCGCACTGCAATCGGCGCTGGATGCCGCGCGTACGGGTGTGACGGTGCATGTCCCGGCGGGCCATTACCTCATCGATGCACTGCGCTCGCTTCGTCCGAAAGCGGGTTCTTCCATCGTCTTCGACGACGATGCGGTCTTGCAGGCGCTGCCCGACAACGCACCACGCTCTGCCATCATCGACCTGACCGGCGTCAGCGACGTCGCCATTCGTGGCGGAAGGCTCGTGGGCAATCGCGAGGGGCACGGCGGCGGGGGAGAGTGGGGGCACGGGATACGTATCGTCTCGTCGAGCCGTATCGCATTGGCGGACATCGCCATTGCCGAATGCTGGGGCGACGGCGTCTATGTCGGCGCCCTGGGAAAGGCCCGCGAGGCGAGACCTAGCCAGCAGATCCGCTTGCAACGGCTTACCTGCACCCACAATCGCCGGCAGGGCCTGTCGATTACCGTCGCGAGCGACGTGCTGGTCGACGGATGCGCCTTCGTGGACGCCCGTGGCACGGCGCCTTCCTCCGGCATCGATATCGAACCGCAGCGGCAGGGTGCCGCACGCGGCATTCGCGTGCTGCGCAGCACGCTGTCGCGGAACGACGGTTGCGGCATCGAATGCAGCGGCGACGTGCACGACCTCGAGATCGCCGACTGCGTCATCGAAGGCAACCGCACGCACGGCATCCTCGCGCGCGGCGTGGAGGGCGTCGACATCCGCGGCTGCACCATCCGGCGACAGGGCAGGCAGGGCCTGGTGGTGGCACGCGACGTGCGCGGCGCCACGCTGGGTACGAACGACATCCGCGACAACGGCACGCAATGGCATCCCGCTCCCAGCGGCACGGCCCCGCGGCTGAACGTGAAGATCGACCTTCCCCGGAGTGCACCGTGAAGATCATGCTTTTCGCCAACACGGCGTGGTACCTGTACAACTTCCGCCTGGATACGGCGCTCCGTCTCCGGGAGCTCGGCCACGACGTGCTCCTTGCATCTCCTTCGGACGCCTACGCAGCGCGCTTCGCGCGCAAAGGCCTGCGCTGGCGGGAGGTGCCGATGTGCCGCGGCCGCATCGACCCGTTGCGTGAAGCCCGCACCGTGCACGCGACCCTTGCCGTGCTGCGGGAGGAGCGGCCGGACGTCCTGCACAATTTCACCCTCCGCTGCGCCATCTACGGTGCGTTTGCCGCGCGGCTCACGGGCATTCCGTCCGTGGTGAACGCCATCACCGGCATGGGTTATGTGTATGCCGGCAACGACGTGCTGGCACGCACCCTCCGGCCCGTGCTGACCTTCCTGATGCGGCGGACGCTGGATCGCCGCTCGTCCCTGCTGGTGCTGCAGAACCCGGACGATGCCGCGGCGGTGGCACGTGCGGGACTCGTCGATCCATTGCGGATCAGGGTGATCCGGGGTTCCGGTGTGGACACCGCGCGGTTCCATCCGGTGCCGCATCCCGAAGGGCGCCTGCGCGTGGTGCTCGCTTCGCGGCTGCTGAGGGAAAAAGGCGTGGAGGAGTTCGTCGAGGCGGCGCGGCTGCTGCGGCGCGCCGGCCGCGACATCGATTTCGTGCTCTCGGGCGCACCGGATCCGGGCAACCCTCATTCCATTCCCCCGGAACGCGTGGAGGCGTGGAACCACGAAGGCGTCGTCCGCTGCGTGGGCCATGTCGACGACATGGCTTCGCTGCTTGCCACCGCCGATGTGATGGTCTTGCCGAGTTACTACGGCGAAGGCGTGCCCCGCTCGTTGATCGAGGGCGCGGCCGCGGGCCTGGCCATCGTCACGACGGACCGGCCGGGTTGCCATGAAGTCGTGGCGATCGATGGCGTCGACGGTCTCCTGGTGCCATGCAAGGACGCCGTGGCGCTGGCCGATGCGATCGTCAGGCTGGATGCGGACCGTGCGTTCCTGCGCCGTCTGGGCTCGCGTGCGCGCGCGAACGCGGTGGCGCACTTCGACCAGTCGATCGTCATCGAACAGACCTTGCGCGTATATGCCGAGTTACTCGGCTGTCAGCGTCTGCGCGCCACGATGGTCACTCCGGTTCGAGCGGCCGGAGGACCGGCGCACTGACCCGCCGGATCATGGCTTTGCGGGCCAGCGCGCGGCACGCCAGCTTCCGGGCGCCGACGTACGCCAGTGCGGAAAGCGCGAGCACGACGAGGCTGCTGCCCGGCGCGAGGTGACGCAGCGCATAGCCGGTGGCCGCGAGCGCGCTGGCTAGCACGACGAGGACCAGCAAGGTCTGCCGCGGCGTCAGCCCGGCCGCCAGCAGGAGATGGTGGATGTGGCACCGGTCCGCGGCGAACGGCGAACGCCCGCTGCGCATGCGCTGGTACACGACGGCTAACGTATCGAAGGCGGGCAGCGCGACGCACCACGCAGCGGCGGGAAGGGACACGTCGCGCGGCGTGGCCTGGCTCACGGCGATGAGCGCCCAGGCGATGAGGTAACCGATCAGCATGCTGCCGGCGTCACCGAGGAAGATGCGCTGGCGGAAGACCCCGAGATTGGCGAGCAGGAAGGGGAAGATGCCGGCGGCGAGCACCAGCAGGATATGCACCATCCCCGTATTGCCGTCGGCATAGACGATCATGGCGCCGATCGCGACGAGGGCCAGCGCCGCAGCCAGGCCATCGATGCCGTCGAGCATGTTGAAGGCATTCACGAGGCCTACTACCGCGATGATCGTCAGCGGCACGCCGAGGTCGCCGGTGAAGACCACCGCATCGCCGACGCGGCCGAGGCACGCGATATGCGGCGCACCCGCGATGATCATCCACGCGGCAGCGCAGATCTCCAGGGAAAGCCGTGCCCTCGCGCCCATGCCGAAGCGGTCGTCGACCGCGCCCGCCAAGGAAAGGATGGCGGCCGTGGCCACCAGGTGGAATTGCAGGCCCAGCGGAATGCGTAGCAGCGGCAGGCTGGCGAGAAGTCCCGTCAGGATGGCGAGACCGCCAATGAGGGGGATGTCGCCGGCGTGCTTTTTGCGGCCACCCGGCCGGTCGACCATGCCGCACGGTCCGGCAAGGCGGCACATGATCACGATCATCGATGCGGTGACGATGGCGGAGACCGCACACGCCAACACAAGTCGTGGCTCGAACATGCGGCAGGGTCCTCGTATCGGCTTCCCTGCCTCCCTTCAGGGAAGTCATGGGTTCGCCGTTGCGCCTGCCACGCGTGGGCTTTCAAAGCTGGCGCGAGGATGCCTGCCGCCTCGTGCAGGAGGAGTACATGGGGCGATAGGCCAAAACGACGTATGTGAAGGATTGCTTTGGAACTGCCTTACCCCCGCGAGATGAGTAGTGGCGCGCAGGCAAGACCGCGAGAACGGCGATAAGATGCCGCCATTGCGCCAGCCCGCCGGGCGGGCCATCGGCAGGGGATCCCTCAATGAACCGCGTTTACCATCTCGTGTGGAACGGAGCGCTGCGCGTCGTGCAGGTGGCTTCGGAATTGGCGTCGTCGCAGGGTGGTTGCTGCGCGCGCAGTGAAGCCGCTTCGCCCCGTCGTCGCTCGTTGTGGATCGCCTTGGCCGCCATGGGGCTTGGCGCGGCTTCGTCGCCAGGATTCGCTCAGGTCTGTACGACGGCGGACGCTACTGCTTGCAGTGCGCAAGGCGGTCCCGGAGCGGGCGAACGTCCCGGGAGAGGTGGCGCGGGCAACGGACAGGGTGGCGGAAGCAACATCATTACGATCGATGTTTTCACGCCGCTGCCCGGCGCGTTGCCTTCGAATGGCGTGGGAGGCCAGGGTGCCACCGGTAGCCGCGACGGCACCCCCGCTGGCAGCGGTGGCAGTGCTGGCACCCTGGGTATCCAATCGGGCAGCACCATCGCAGGTGGCCGTGGCGGCGACGGTAGCCAAGATATCGCCGCGCCCGGCGGTGGTGGCGGCGGTGGCGCGGGCGTCTATTACACCGGCGGGTCACCGCTCTCTTTCGCACCCGGCACCCTGGTGACCGGTGGCCAGGGCGGGTCCGGCGGCGCGGTGACGCCAAACAGCGGCACAGGCGGCGGTGGCGGCGGCGGTGGCGGCACCGGCTTCGCGGGCATCACCCAGAACCTGACCCTCACGCTTGGCACAGGCACAGCGATCACCGGTGGCTCGGGCGGCGCGGGCGGCTCCGGCGATCTGAATTTCCAGGCGTTCGGCGGTGGCGGCGGCGGTGGTGGTGACGGCGTGCTGCTGTATCGCGCCGGTGCGCAGGTAAACAACGTCGGCGGCACGATCACCGGCGGGGCCGGTGGCGCGGGCGGCGACGCGCTGTCCCCGGGCGGTGCCGGCGACGCAGGCGCAGGCATCCGCGCCCTGGCCGATCACCTGACGGTGACGAACGTCGGCACGATCAGCGGCGGTGCGGCTACCGGCAGCGGCGCGGCCGGTGTCGGCATCGTCACCCAGGGCTTCGGCACCATCCAGAACCAGGGCACCATCGAAGGCGGCCAGCGCAGCGACAACACCTTCGCTTCAGCCATTCTCTTCCAGGGCGCTAACAACACGCTGACGATGGAAACGGGAGCTGTCGTCCACGGTGCCGTGGAAGTCGCGGACGCGTCGAACGCGCTGCTGGTCGCGAACGTCGACGCATCGCTGGACATGGTCAGGCTGGACGGCCAGACCGCCGTGGTCGACCTCTCCCCGGTCAGTGCCAGGAACTTCACCATCGGTTCCATCACCGGAACGGGCACCGTGACCAGCACCGGTGGCTCCGGCAATCTCTCGTTGAGCAAGGTCGACCTCGTCGGGTCGCTGGCTCTTGCCCATCCCGGCACCACCACGCTCTCCGACATGCTGCATACCACTGGTTCCCAGAGCTATGGCACGCCGGTGTCGCTGGGCGGCGACACGACCGTGCGGAGCGACAACGGCCCGGTGACCTTCGCAGGCATCCTCGACGGCGCCCACGACCTTACGGTGCTGTCTGGTGGTGCGCTCAGCTTCCAGGATGACATTGGTACCGGTACGCGGCTGACCGGTCTCGATGTAACCGCGCAGTCGCTCGCCATCGGCGCCGTCCATACGGGGGCGCTGCGCCTGGACGTGGCATCGAACATCACCCAATCCGCCGCATTCAACGTTTCCGGCGCCAGCCAGATCTTTTCGAACGGCGACATCACGCTCACCAATGCGGGCAACAGTTTCGCCGGTGCCGTCCAACTGGCGGGCAACAAGATCGACCTGAGCGCCAGTGGAAACCTTAACGTCGCCGCGCTCAGCGCGGGCAGCGACGTCACGCTGCGCAGCGTCGGCCTGCTGAGCGTGCCGACCTCCATCAGCTTGCCGGCCAGCCTGAACCTCTACTCCGGTGCCAATGGCGGTACATTGCTGCTGGACGACGTGTCGGCCGGCGCCACCACGCTGCACTCGGGCGGCGACATCGTGCTCGCCGGCGACCTCACGGCCACCTCGCTTTCAGTGGATTCACCAACGCATTCCGTGACCCAGACGTCCGGCACCGTCACGACGGACACGCTTTCAGGCAACATCGGCCAGGACCTTTCGCTGACGAGCGGCGGCAACGCGATCGCCAACCTCGGCGACGTGACCGCCCGCACGATATCGATAACCGATGCCCAGCGACTGACGGTCACCGGCACGGTGCATGCCTCCCAGAAGATCACGTTCGACTCCCAGTCAGGCGGCGTGTTGGTGACCGGAACGCTTCGAGCCGATGGCACGCTTGCGGATGGCATGGGCGTACAGGTGAACCCCGGCACGGGACTGATCGTGGGCAATGGCTCGACCGCGGGCACGCTGGATGCGGACGTCAGCGTGGATGGGGCGCTGACGTTCTGGCGCTCAGGCGATGTCGTGTTCGACGGCGCCTTGCAGGGCGCCGGGGTCATCGTCCAGGCGGGCCCCGGCCGGTTGCTCTACGACGGCGACGGCTCGTTGTTCCAGGGCGACACGTCGGTGACCAACGGCGACCTGGTCATCGGCAGCATGCCGGGTTCCTCCGCGCGGCTGGGTGGTAACGTCGACGTGAGCCATGGCTCGCTCGGCGGACACGGCACCATCGGCGGCAACGTGAGCGTGGGGTCGGCTAGCACCTTGTCCCCTGGCAACTCCGTCGGCACGCTCACGGTGAACGGCGACCTCAGCATGGACCAGGGCAGCACCTTCGACGCGGAGTTCGGTGCGGCCGGGGCAGGCGACAAGGTGATCGTCGGTGGGGATCTCGCCCTGAACGGCGTGACGCTGAACGTCGCCGACGCCGGCGGCATGGGTCCGGGCGTCTACAACCTGTTCGCTTATGGCGGCACACTCACCGAAACCAATGGCGGCATCCACTTCGGCTCGACGCCGGCGGGGCATCTCCTGCAACTGCAGACCCTGCTCGGCGACAAGCGGATCAACCTGATCGACTATTCCAACGCCACGTTGAATTACTGGAATGCAAACGGCCTCGCCAGCCCCACGCAGATGGGCGGTGGCGACGGTACGTGGTCCGTCACTTCGCCGACCTGGACCGACGAGCAGGGCAGCGTCACCGCGCCCATGACGCCGCAGCCGGGCTTTGCGATCTTCGGCGGTGCAAAAGGTACCGTGACGATCGACGGCACGGCTGGCGCGGTCGCCGCCACGGGCATGCAGTTCCTGAGCGACGGCTACCTCCTCACCGGCGATGCGCTCGCGTTGTCGGGTTCCGGTGGCGGCGTGGTCATACGCGTGGGCGATGGCACGGCAGCAGGCGCCGGCTACGTCGCCACCATCGACTCGGTGCTCACCGGTGTCGCGGGTCTGACCAAGACCGATGCGGGCACCCTAGTGCTCGGCGGCATCAATACCTTCTCGGGTGGCCTCGCCATCGGCGGCGGCACGGTCTCGGCGAGCGACGACCGCAACCTGGGCGACGCGGCCAATACCGTAGCCCTCGAGGGCGGCAGCCTGCGCGTGACGGGTACCGCCTATAAGTCGACCGATCGCACGCTGTCACTGGTGTCGGGCGGTGCCATCGACGTCGACGACGCGGCGAATGTGTTCACCTGGAACGGCGCGATCACCGGCGCCGGCGGCCTCGAGAAGCGCGGCGCCGGCACGCTGGCGCTCGACCGTGCCAATGTCTATAGCGGCAACACGGTAGTCAGCGCAGGTACGCTGCGGCTCGGCGACAGCGGGGCGATCAGCGGAGAGGGCCTCTATCTGCGCGACGGCACGACCTTGGCGCTCGCTGCCGATGGCCTCTCCCTTGCCAATGCCGTGAACGTGACCGGGCATGCGACGGTGGACGTGGGCGCAAGCGACGCCGTGGAACTCACGGGGACGGTTGCAGACAGTGTCTCGGCGGGCGCGCTCACCAAGACGGGTACGGGCACGCTCGTACTGTCCGGCGCCAACACCTACACCGGGGGCACGGTGCTCGCCGCCGGTACGCTCCGCCTTGCGAACGACACGGCGGCGGGCACGGGTGCGCTGTCGCTGCACGACGGCACGACGCTCGCACTGGATGACGGAGCCGAACTCGGCAACGCCCTCGGCATCGCTGGCGGCGCTACGGTGGATGTGACGGGCATGGCCGCCATCGCAGGCGACATCACCGACGGCGCATCCGCCGGTAGCCTGACCAAGGCGGGTGCGGGCACGCTCTCGCTGCTGGGCGCCGCGGCGTATACGGGCACCACCACCATCGCCGAGGGCACGCTGCAGGTGGGCGACGGCGGCACGCGCGGTTCACTGCCGCAGGACATCGTGAACCACGGCACGCTCGTGCTCGACCGTTCCGACGACGTCGCATACGCGGGCACGTTGTCCGGCGAAGGTGCCTTCCACAAGCTGGGCGGCAATGGGCTGCATCTCACCGGTGACAGCAGCGCGTTCACCGGTACCTCGACCATCGACGGCGGTACGCTGCAGCTCGATGGTTCGCTCGGCGGCAACCTGCTGCTTGCGAGCGGCGTGGTGGTCACCGGTAACGGCAAGGCGGGTACGGCGTCGTTCGCCCCCGGCAGCGAACTCTCGCCCGGCGGCAACGGCGCCATCGGCACGCTTGGCTTCACCGGCGATCTCACGATGGCGGCGGGTTCGCGCTATGCCGTCGACATGAACGATGCAGGGCAGGGCGACAGCGTGACCGTCGGCGGCAAGGCCAACCTGCAGGGGGGTTCGGTGGTCAGCCTCGGTACCGGCGCCAACTGGAGTACGTCGACTACGTACACCATTCTCTCGGCGGCGGGCGGCGTCGCGGGCACGTTCGCCGATGTGTCGACGAACCTCGCGTTCCTCACGCCGTCGCTAGCCTATACGGCGAACGCGGTGGAGCTCACGCTCAGCCGCAACGAGGTGGCCTTCCCGGACGTGGCGCAAACCCGCAATCAGCGGGCAACGGCGGGCGCCGTGGAATCCTTGGGCGAGGGCGTAGCGCTGTACGACACGATCCTGCATCTCGACGCGGCGGGCGCACGCACGGCGTTCGACGCGCTGTCCGGCGAGATCCACGCCAATCTCCGCGGCGCCATCGTGGACGACGACCGCTACCAGCGCGACGCGATCAACCAGCACCTGCTCACGCAGTACGCCGACGGGACGGGCGAGGCCACGGCGGCCTGGGCATCGGCCTGGGGTCACTGGGATAACCACGACGCCGACGGCAATGCCGCGCGCCTGCGCGCGAACGGCGGCGGCATGCTCGTCGGTGCGGACACGGGCGTGGGCACCGATACGCGCCTGGGCTTCGCCCTCGGCGCGGGGCATGTATCCGCTTCCGCGCGTGGCGATTCGGCCAGCGGCGACACGCGCACGGCGGGTCTTTATGGCAGTGGTCATTACGGGAACCTGCTGCTGCAGGCCGGCGCGCTCTACAGCCACCGGGACATCGATACGCATCGCAGCGTGGACGCCGGCGACCTGCAGGAGCACCTTGGCGGGAACATGCGTGCGCGTTCCGCGCAGTTGTTCGTCGAGGGTGCCTACGAGTTCCGTTTCGACCATGCTGCGCTGGCGCCGTACCTCAACCTCGCCAGGCAGCAGTTGCGCACGGACGGCCTGCATGAGCACGGCGGCGATGCCGCGCTCGATGTCGCGGGCGACAAGAGCGCGCAGACGTTCGGCACGCTCGGACTGCGCGGCCGCTGGGACCTGACCGCCGAGGGCGGTATCGGCATGTTCGGCAGCGTGGGCTGGCAACATGCCTGGGGCGACACGGCCATGCTGAGCCGCCAGCGCTTCGCCAGCGGCGGCGATGCGTTCCAGATCGCCGGTACGCCCATCGCCGACAACGCAGGCGTGGCCACCTTCGGCCTGCGCTTTCAGCCGGCCGCATCGGTCACCATCGACGCGTCGTACAGCGGACAGTTCGCGAGCGATGCAAAGGATCAGTCGGCCCGTTTGAGTCTGAACTGGGCGTTCTGATGCGAAGGGCCCGGTTTCCGGGCCCGGCGCGCTTTCTCCGGCTCAGGCCAGCGAGAGCTGCTCGCTGGCAGCGAGGACGAAGTCGTAGCGCGCTTCGTGGAAGGGAGTCTGCATTTCCGTGCCGTCCGGGGCCGTGCCGGCCGGCCGCTCTACGAAGGCCGCCACGAGGGAGTCCTTCACGCCGAACACAGCGTCGGTATCGAGGTAGGGATCGCCTTCGACGAAGAGATGGGTGACGACCGGCGCATGACCGGGCGCCGATACGATGAAATGGATATGCGCGGGACGCCAAGGGTGACGGCCGAGGGCGCGCAACATCTCGCCCACCGGACCGTCGTCGGGAATGGTGTAGCTCACCGGCATCACGGTGCGGAAGCGATAGCGGCCGTCGTCACCGGTGTGGAACACGCCGCGCAGCTGCATCGACGGTCGCTCCGGATCCTGCACGTCGTAGAGCCGGTCGGGCCGCGCCTGCCACACATCGAGGCGCGCGCCGGCGATGGGATGCCCGGCATCGTCGAGCACCCGGCCTTCGACGAACGCCGGGGACCCGCCGGGGATGCCTTCGGCGAGGTTCGCGCCCATGGGAAGTTCGGGCGCGCCTTGGACGTGGAACGGCCCCAGCACCGTGCTTTCCGTGCTGTTGCCGGGACGGCGGTGATTGATCGCATCGACCAGCATCGACACGCCCAGCGTGTCGGAAAGCAGGATGAACTCCTGGCGGTCGCCGTCGCAGGCGTGCCCGGTGCGGGTCAGGAACTCGATGCCTTTGAGCCATTCCGCTTCCGACGGCTCGACCTCGCGGATGAACGCGTGCAGGTGGCGAATCAGCGCCCCGGCGATTTCCCGCGTGCGCGGGTCGATGTCCGTGCCCATGCCCGCCAGTACCACGCGGGTGAGGTTCTCTTCGGTCAGGTTGCGCATGGACGGTTCCTTCGAGACGGAATCACCATGATGGGTGAGGCCTGCGCCTCGCGGCTTGTCGTTTACTAGCATTCAGGGCTCGGATGCGCCGGCATTCGCCGTTCTTCTAGAATGGCGAGACTGCCGGGAGGCCGGCTGGATGGAGGTCGCGCGTGAGAAGGACGATTCGATGGATGCTGGGCACGCCGCTGCTGCTGGCTTCCGCCCTCGCTTATGGCGCCGGCTTCGATTGCGGCAAGGCTTCCACCCCGGTCGAGAAGGCGATCTGCGCATCGCCGAAGGTCTCCGCCCTCGACGGAAAGCTCGGCGACGCGTTCCGTGTTGCCTTGAAAAACCATCCGGACAAAGCTGCTTCGCTGAAGCCCGACCAGCTGCATTGGCTGGCGGATCGCGATGCCTGGATCGCGGACTTCCTGCGCGACAACCCCGGCAAGCCCGCGAACGACAGCACCGGGCAATACCAGGCGCGGATCAATTTCCTTCGCGGTCTCGATGCGAAGGCGTCGAGGCCGTTGGATACCGTGCAGGCTGCACTGTCCGGCCTCCCGCCGGGTTCCTACGATGCGCTGGCTGACCTCGCGAAGGCCGGCTTGCCGGTCACCCTGGCCACGGACGTTTCTCTTGAGGATGCGAAGGCCTTTCCGTACGAGCCGGATGCCCGACTGCGCAAGGCCCTGGGTGAACTGGACGCTTCGTCGGGTTACCGCCGACTGCCCGGCACGCCGGTGAGCTCACTCTTTTCGGTGGGCGGGACGGCGCATTGCTGGACGGAGACGCCGTTCCGTATCGAAGGGAAGAAGGCCGTCGCGGTCGATGTCCCCGCTGCGTGGGACGGCGACTGCATGACGATGCACGGCATGGCGCGTATCGGCGAAGACGTCGTCGCCACGGTCCTGACCAACCCGTCGCCCGATGAGATGAATCTCCAGGTCAGCCGATGGGATGGGAACAGGTTCGGGCCCGGCGCGCAGTTGACCTTGCGCTTCGACCATGCGCTTTCCCCGCTGGGTAGCGCATGCGCGCCGAAGCAGTCGCCGTGCGACGATTTCGTCACCGCGGCCATGGCATCCGTCGCCCGCTACGACCGCAGTCCCCTCGCGAGCACTCTCGCTCGTTCGTTGGCGGACCCGGCGAAAAAGGTCTATGACGCCATGCTCGCGGCCGCCCAGGCGCCGTCCGGCATCGCTCCGAAAGGCGACACGAACTCGTACCCGGAGCTTCCGGCCTTCGGCGCATCCATCGCGGAGAGCGAGATGACTGGCTACGGTCCCGAAGCCACCTTCTTCCCGATCGACTTCCGGGGCGACACGCTCCTGGGTTTCATCGGCCACGGTCACGTCGGCTGGCGCATCAACAGCGACTGGCTGGTGTCGGCGTGGCGGCTGAAGGACGGGAAGCTGGAGCCCGTGGCGTCGGTCTACGTGAAGGTGAAGCGGGGCTCGCTGCTGCTGTCGTCGATCACGGCCCCCTGAGCCCATGTAGGAGCGCGCCTGCGCGCGACATTTTTTCGCGATAAAGCGACAGGCCCTGCTACCCACCGCCTCAAAAGATGTCGCGCGCAGGCGCGCTCCTACACCAGGCGGTGATGGGACTCACGTGGCCGCGCGAGGTTGGCGATCAGGCCTTGCGCCGGCGCAGTGCGTAGCCGATGCCCAGGATCGCGAACCATACCGGGCTGGCAATCAGCGCTTGCCGTGTGTCGCTCTCCAGCGCCAGCAGCACGAGCACGAAGGCGAAGAACACGAGGCAGGCCCAGCACATGAAGACGCCGCCGGGCATCTTGTAGCTCGATACCGCGTGCAGTTCCGGGCGGTTCTTCCGGTAAGCCATATAGGCCACCAGGATCAGCGACCACACGAACATGAAGAGGATCGCGGCGAGCGTCGTCACCAGCGTGAAGGCGGTCACGAGGTTCGGGATCACGTACACCAGCATGGCGCCGCCGAGCAGGCAGATGCACGAGAAGTACAGGCCACGCGACGGGACGGCCGCCTTCGACAGGTGATGGAAGGCCTTCGGCGCATGGTCTTCCTCCGCCAGGCCGAAGAGCATGCGGCTGGTGGAGAAGATGCCGCTGTTGGCGGACGAGGTCGCCGAGGTGAGCACGACGAAGTTGATCAGGCTAGCGGCCGCGGGGATACCCGCGAGCACGAACAATTCCACGAACGGGCTCTTGCCCGGCAGCACCTGTCGCCACGGCGTCACCGACATGATCACGACGAGCGACAGCACGTAGAACAGGATGATGCGCACCGGGATCGAGTTGATCGCCTTGGGCAGGTTCCGTTCCGGGTCCGCCGTTTCCGCCGCCGTGGTGCCCACGAGTTCGATGCCGACGAAGGCGAACACGGCGATCTGGAAGCCCGCGAAGAATCCGCCGATGCCCATCGGGAACATGCCGCCGTCGTTCCACAGGTTGCTTAGCGCGGCGACGTGACCGTCAGGCGAGCGGAAGGCCCAGGCCACCATGCCGAAGCCGGTGACGATGAGCGCGCAGATGGCGACGATCTTGATCAGCGCGAACCAGAACTCGAGTTCGCCGAAGAGGCGTACCGTGGTGAGGTTCAGCGCAAGCAACAGGAGCACGCAGAGCAGGGCCGGTATCCACGGCGCAAGCCCCGGGAACCAGAACTGCGCGTAGGAAGCGATGGCGATCACGTCCGCGATGGCGGTGATGATCCAGCAGAACCAGTACGTCCACCCGCAGAAGAAGCCGGCCCAGGGGCCGAGCAGGTCGGTGGAGAAATCGATGAACGACTTGTAGTTGAGGTTGGAGAGCAGCAGCTCGCCCATCGCCCGCATCACGAAGAACAGCATCACGCCGATGATGAGGTACACCAGCAGGATGGACGGCCCGGCGAGGCTGATGGTCTTGCCCGATCCCATGAACAGGCCGGTCCCGATGGCACCGCCGATGGCGATCAGCTGCAGGTGGCGGTTCGACAGGCTGCGCCTGAGGTGCTCGGGGGACTGCTCCTGCGGATGCGACATCGGCGTGCTCGGGTCGGGACGGAAGCCGGAACCATACGGGTCGGGCGGGGTGGCGGCAAGGCACAAACGTGCTGCGGGCCACGCTCCTGGCAGAGCCCGCGCGCCGCCCGCTACAGCCGCGGGCTCTCCTTGCCGCGATCTTCTCTGGCCTCGTGGGCGGTGTTACTGGGAGGCGTGGCACGACGGCTTCGCAAAAACATGCTGGACCTGCCAGCCGGACCAGTCGGCGACGGTGCCGATGGTGAAGCAGGGGCCCAGGGCGTCCCGGGGGAGCTGGAGCAGGTCGCCTTCGACGATGTAGCGGCGGTAGGAAGGCGTGATGTCGCCGCCGCCGGTGGCGGCAACGGCCTCGATCAGGGAAGCTCCGGGGTCGCCGGATCGGACGTCCATCCGCGCCAATGCATCCTCCAGCGACTTCTTCCCGCCGGTAGCGCCGCGGATACGGGCGTCCAGGACCAGGGCGAACAGGGCACCGCGGTTCACCGGCAGATCGCGCATGTCGCTCGAGTTGGCGTATTCCTCCGACACCTGACTCTGCGGTGCGCGGCGGTAGGGGGAATTGCCGTAGCTCGTCGTGGCCTGGTCGGTCACGATGGCGAATGCGACCGGCGACAGGTAGCCTCGGGCGAAGAGCCTGCGCACCGTGCGGAACGAGGTGAAGCCCTCGGTGTACCAGGCGGTGGCTGGGTCGGATCCCTGGCGCCTGGGCAGTGCGGCCGCCACCGTGAGCCATTGCAGCCAGGCGTTTTCCGGCA
Source organism: Luteibacter sp. SVR4-7G (assembly GCF_056755555.1). Taxonomy (NCBI): domain Bacteria; kingdom Pseudomonadati; phylum Pseudomonadota; class Gammaproteobacteria; order Lysobacterales; family Rhodanobacteraceae; genus Luteibacter; species Luteibacter sp. SVR4-7G. Next base: position 65,152 of record NZ_JBPGXO010000001.1, read on the forward strand.
CGCCGGACGTCAGGTAAGCCGTGCCTCCGAAAGGCTGCGTGCTCATCGACAGACCCGGTCCGCCGCCATCGAAGTCCACGATGTTGAGCGTGTAATCGTGACGTGCGGTGGGTGGCGTGACTTCCGCGACGCCACGTGCGACTTCGCTGGCCGCGCGCTTCACGTCGCGGGTTCCGTCCAGGGTCGTGACCGTGATCCGGGCGTCGCCCGCGTGGGCCGTCGACGTTCGGGCGTGGCGCGCTGCCATGAACGTGCCGCCCGCGAGTTGCGCCGCGCTTTGCGCTCCGTCCACGAGCGAGGTGGAGACGGTCCACCCTGCGGGGGCCTTCCAGTGGACGATCACGGGCAGGTCGCCGGAACCTTCCGGAATGGGGAACAGGACGTTCGTGGATGCGGCGATCGCGTCCGGGCGGATGAGGACGGATTGAAGAAGGTCCCCGGTGAGGGCCCGCGAGAGCGATGCCACTGGGCTGCGCCACGACATCGCCACGTCGGTGTCCGGCGTGCCGCGGAGGATCAGGTGGCCGGGAATGGAGGTGTCGAGCAAGCCTTGTTCCGCATGGGCATCGTCGGCTGGCTTCGCCGGGATGGTGAAGCCCACCAGGCCATCGGGACCGGTGCGGGCGGCAACGCGGACCCCGACCGCTTCGAGAGCCTCGCCCTGCATGTGGAAGGACAGGTCGTAGCGGATTGGGGCTGCCACGTCGGCCGCATGGGAGGACGCGGCGAGCATGGCCGCGATGAGGAAGCCGGTGCGGGTGAGGGGACCTGCCATGGCTGCTCCTTGTGGTCAGGGAGTCCTAGCAATAGACGGGCCACGCTCGGGATGTAGGAGCGCGCCCTGCGCGCGACGGCTTTTCGCGATCCGGTCACAGGGCCTGTAGCTCCTCGCGAAAAGCCGTCGCGCGCAAGGCGCGCTCCTACAAGTGTCCTCGGACAAGTGGGGCGGACACTGCGGACGCTGTGTACTATGGAGGCATGACAACCCACACGATCGACCCTACGCGCCTGGCGCTCATCGAGGCCTATCTCAACGCCTACAATGGCTTCGACATCGAAGGCATGCTCGCCGTCCTGTCGGACGACGTGCGCTTCGAGCACCACGCGGGCGGCCAGGTCAGCGTGGCGACGGACGGCAAGGCCGATTTCGAGAAGCTGGCGCGCGTGGGTGCCGCCATGTTTGCCTCGCGGCAGCAGACGCTGGTGGCGCTGGAAGAGCAGGGCGATGCGATCCTCGCCACGATCGACTTCCACGGCGAGACCGCCGACGACATCCCCGACGGCCCGCGTGCGGGCACGGTCATCGAGATGCGCGGCACGTCGAAGTTCGCCTTTTCGGACGGGCGGATCAGCCGGGTGATCGACAAGGCCTGAGGCGCAGCTTCAGGCCGCCGCGCGCTCCACGGCGGCGATGAGGGATTTCCGGTCGTACGGCTTCGCCAGGTACTCCATGCCGCTGCGCAGCCACGTGTGCTGTTCCCGCATTTCCCCTGAGGTCACCAGCACGTGCATGTCGGTGTGGCGAAGCGCGAGCTGCTCGCCGGTGATCTTCCCCGGCATGCGCACGTCGGTGAACAGTACGTCGGCCTTGCGGGTTTCCAGCCATTGTTCCGCCGCATCGCCGTCCGGCACGGCATGCACTTCGTGGCCGGCGGCCTCGAGGATCATCGAGGACAATTCGCGGATGGCGTCGTCGTCCTCCACGAGGAGTACGACGAGGGGACGATCGGTGGCCATGGAGTGCGCTCTGGGTAGGTTGTGGGCGACGCAGATACAGCGTGTTGCGTGAAAACTTCGTCAAAGATCGCGTCTCCACGTAAGCGCCCCGCGTTCGAAGCCGAAGCTTCATCCGGCGAGGGCTTCCGGGCTCAGAATCCTTCCAGGACGATCTTGCCCTTCGCTTTATGGCTCTCGATCAGCTTGTGCGCACGGCGCAGGTTCTCCGCGGTGATGGCGCCGAAGTGCTCGCCCAGCGTCGTGCGCAGCGTGCCGTCGTCAATGAGGCCGGCGACACGGTCGAGGATCTCGTGCTGCTTCACCATGTCCGGCGTCTGGTAGGTCGAGCGGGTGAACATCGACTCCCAGTGCAGCGAGATCGCCTTGCGCTTCATCTTCGTGGCATCCAGCGAACGCGGATCGTCGATGAGGCCGAACTGTCCCTGCGGCTTCAGGATTTCCACGATCTGCTCGTAGTACTCGTCGGTATGGGTCAGGCTGATTACATGATCGACCTGCGCGATGCCGAGCGACTCCAGTTGCGCGGCGAGGGGCTTGCCGTGGTCGATCACATGCTGCGCGCCCAGTTCGCGGACCCAGTCGGCGGTCTCCTTGCGCGAGGCCGTGCCGACGACGGTGAGCTTCGTCAGCCGGCGGGCCAGCTGGACGAGGATGGAACCCACGCCGCCACCGGCGCCGATGATGAGGAGCGACTCGCCGTCGTTGCCGCCTTCCACGATCTTCAGGCGGTCGAAGAGCATTTCCCATGCGGTGAGCGTGGTGAGGGGCAGGGCAGCGGCGTGCGCGTCGTCGAGCGAGCGGGGCTTGTGGCCGACGATGCGTTCGTCCACGAGCTGGAACTCCGCATTGCTTCCGGCTCGGATGAGGGAGCCGGCGTAGTAGACCTCGTCGCCTTCCTTGAACAGGGTGACGCCGGTACCGACCGCCGCCACCGTACCCACGGCGTCGAAGCCGAGGACGCGCGGCTCGTTCGTGGGCGTGCCGTTTCGGACCTTGGTGTCCACGGGATTCACCGATACGGCGCGGACGGCCACGAGGAGGTCGCGGGCGCCCGGCACGGGTTGCGGCAGGTCGATCTCGACCAGGGACTCGGGGTCGTCGATGGGCAGGCCCTGGCGGGTATAGACGATGGCTTTCATGAGGGGAGGACTCCGTTAGCGATGGGCGCATGGTCCTCCCTTCGCGCGGGGCTGTGAAGCGTCCGCCGGCGGGTCCGGTTTCCGTGTTCCGCCGAAGATCGCGCGATGTTCGCGTTCCGACGACGGCCGCTGGGGAAGCTTTCGACAAGCCCGCATCCGAGGACCCAGCCATGACCGACGAGTTCTCTCCCTCCCGCCGCCGCATTGTCCAGAACGCTTCGCTCGGCGTCGCCGCCGCGGCGCTGGCGGGGACGCCGACCTTCGCTGCCACCGGCGCGGCGACCACCGCGGGACCGGGCGGCACCCGGGGCATGGGCGACCCCCGACAGGGCTTCCCGCACCCGCCGTTCGCGGTGCAGAGCCAGCCCTGGCCGGGCCTCGCCGGCAAGATGCAACCGCGCCCCGACCACGGCGAGACCAGCTACAAGGGCAGCGGGCGCCTGGCGGGACGGAAGGCACTCATTACGGGTGGCGACTCCGGTATCGGCCGCGCCGTGGCCATCGCCTATGCGCGCGAAGGCGCGGATGTGGCGATCAGCTACCTCCCGGCCGAAGAGGACGATGCGAAGGAAGTGATGGAACTGGTCCGCAAGGCGGGCCGGAAGGGCGTGGCCTTGCCGGGCGACATTCGCGACGAGGGCTGGTGCAAAGAGATGGTGCAGAAGGCCGTGCAGGAGCTGGGCGGCCTGGACATCCTGGTGAACAACGCAGCCCGACAGCACAGCTTCGATTCGATCCTCGATATTTCCACCGAGGATTTCGACTGGACGGTGAAGACCAACCTCTACGCGATGTTCTGGATCACCAAGGCCGCCGTGCCGCACATGCCGCCCGGAGCGGCGATCGTGAATACCGCCTCGGTCAATGCGTACAACCCCTCGGAGAACCTGCTCGATTACGCCATGACCAAGGGCGGCATCATGATCTTCACCAAGGGCCTGGCGAAGCAGCTGATCAAGAAGGGCATCCGCGTCAATGGTGTGGCGCCGGGTCCGTTCTGGACGCCGTTGCAGGTGTCGGGCGGACAGACGCCGGACAAGCTGCAGAAGTTTGGTGGCGACACCCCGATGGGGCGGCCGGGCCAGCCGGCGGAAATCGCACCGATCTACGTGCAGCTGGCCTCCACCGAGGCCAGCTACGAAACGGGGCAGATCTTCGGCGCCTCCGGAGGTGCGGGGAATCCGTGACGGCCGCCGCGCCGGCCTCGGGACCTGTCCAAAAAGCCGATATCTTCCCCGGTCGCTTCCGCCTATGATCCCGCCCCACGATCGGCAGGCGTTTGCAGGGGAACGGGATGTCGCAGGGGAGATCGGCCGTGCTCGGCGACCATCGGTTCGTCGCGGAGATGGATGGCCTGCAGAAATTCGGGCGCCTGGAAAAGGCTGCCCAACTGGGCGACGTGCGCGCGCAGTTCCAGGTCGCGCGCATGTATGCCGAAGGCGAGCACGTCGCACAGGACCGCTTCCGCGCGGCGCAGTGGTTCCGCCGTGCGGCGGAGCAGGGACACCTCGAAAGCCAGTGCCGCCTCGCCGCGCATCATGCGGAGGGCCTCGGCGTGCCGAGGGATCCCTTCGAGGCGGCCGGGTGGTACCGGCGTGCGGCGGAGGCCGGTTCGGCGGATGCGCAGTGCGCCCTGGGTGCGCTTTACGCGCGCGGTCATGGGGTGGCGACCGATCGCGCCGAAGCGCTGCGCTGGTGGACGCTCGCCGCGGACCAGGGTCATGTGCAGGCGTGCGTGAACCTCGGCGTTTCCCATTATTTCGGGCGAGGTGTGCCGCGCGACGCGGAGCTTGCCTTTACCTATTACAGCAGGGCCGTCGAACGCGGCCAGGCCTATGCGCCCGGTTATGCCGATGCGCTGTGCAGCCTCGCGCATATGTATTGCGACGGCATCGGCGTGCCCCGCGACGCGGTGGCCGGCGAACACCATTACCGGCGTGCCGCCGAACTGGGCAACGGTACCGCGCAGTTCGTCCTCGGCAAGCTCCACCTCGAAGCCAGTGCGCTGGCGGAGGACCGTGAGCAGGCACGCTACTGGTTCGCCCGGGCGGCGGAGCAGGGCGACAGCGAGGCGCGCCGTCTGCTTGCCGGGCTCGAGGCGGCTTCCGGGGCGGACGAAGCTGCGGCAGACGGCGTGTCCCGGCCCGGCCCGCAGGATCCCGCCGGGCAGTTCCTGCTGGGCCAGCGCCTGTCTTCCGGCGATGGGCTGGCGCGCAACGACCGCGAAGCCGTCCGCTGGCTGGCGCTGGCGGCGGAGCGGGCGCACGCACCCGCGCAGTACGCCCTCGCACGCATGATCGACGCGGGGCGCGGATTGCCGCGCGACGTGGCTGAGGTGGTTCGCCTCCTGCGCCAGGCCGCGAATGCCGGCCATGCCGATGCGCAGTTCGAACTGGGCCTGTTCCACGAGCGTGGCGATGGCGTGCCGCGCAACGCATCCACCGCGCGGGCATGGTTCCGCAAGGCCGCCGCGCGCGGACACCTGAAGGCGCTGCGCAAGCTCGAGAAACGCGCGTGGTGGAGAGTCTGGTGATTTTGCGGCAGTAAGAATTTGCGGATGTGACTTCCGGCGCTTCCCCTTTCGCGCCGTCCCGGCGACCATCGGCGGATCGACCGCCGCCGGATGTCCGGCGGGGCGCGAACCAAGGGTCTCTCCATGCGTACACCTCTCGTCAGTGCGATCGCCTTCGCGCTCGCCGGTCTTTCGTTTGCCGCGGTAGCCGCGCCTGCCGCCGACAACAGCCAGCTCGCCACCACCCAGCTGCCGCGCAACGTGCGGCCGACGCATTACGACGTGGCCGTGGTGCCGCATGCCGACAACCTCACGTTCGACGGCAAGGTGTCCATCGCCATCGACGTGCTCGAGCCCACCGCGTCGATCACCCTCAACGCGATCGACATGAGCTTCGCCGACGTGACCCTCGTCCCTGCGAAGGGCAAGGCGAAGTTCGCGGCGCCGAAGGTGTCCGTCGACGACAAGGCGCAGACCGCCACCTTCACCTTCGACCACGCTCTCCCGGCGGGTTCGTACACCTTGTCGATGAACTACACCGGCAAGATCGGTACCCAGGCCAACGGCCTGTTCGCCATCGACTACGACACCAAGTCCGACGGCAAGAAACGCGCCCTGTACACGCAGTTCGAGAACTCCGACGCGCGCCGCTTCATCCCGTCGTGGGACGAGCCGGCCTACAAGGCCACCTTCACGCTGCAGGCCACCGTGCCCAGCCAGGACATGGCCGTGAGCAACATGCCGGCCGCGTCGAAGAAGGACCTCGGCAATGGCCTCTCCCTGGTCACCTTCCAGCCGTCGCCGAAGATGTCCACCTACCTGCTGTTCTTCGGCCTGGGCGAGTTCGACCGCGCCACGACGAAGAGCGACGGCGTGGAAATCGGCGTGATCACGCAGAAGGGACTCACTTCCCAGGCGCAGTTCACGCTCGACTCGGGCAAGGCCGTGCTGCAGGAATACAACGCGTATTTCGGCGTGCCTTACCCCCTGCCCAAGCTCGACAACATCGCGTCGCCGGGCCAGAGCCAGTTCTTCTCCGCCATGGAAAACTGGGGCGCGATCTACACCTTCGAATACGCGCTGCTGCTCGATCCGTCCATCTCCACGCAGTCGGACAAGCAGGAAGTGTTCAACACCGCCGCGCACGAGATGGCGCACCAGTGGTTCGGCGACCTCGTGACTATGCGCTGGTGGGACGACCTGTGGCTCAACGAAGGCTTCGCGTCGTGGCTGGCGTCGCGGACCACGCAGCGCCTGCATCCGGAATGGCATACCAACCTCGAGGCGGTGTCCATCCGCGAGGGCGCGATGGCACGCGATGCCGTTGCGACCACGCATCCGGTGGTGCAGCACGTGGAGACGGTGGAGCAGGCCAGCCAGGCCTTCGACTCGATCACCTACGCCAAGGGCGAATCGGTGATCCGCATGCTCGAAGCCTATGTCGGTGCGGACACCTGGCAGAAGGGCGTGCAGGCGTACATCAAGGCGCACAAGTACTCCAACACCGTGTCCGACGACCTCTGGAAGGAAATCGACGCGGCCGCCGGCAAGCCGGTGAGCACCGTGGCCCACGACTTCACCTTGCAGCCGGGTATACCGCTGGTGCGCGTGGAATCCGTGTCCTGCGCCAACGGTTCGACCACGCTGAAGCTGTCGCAGGGTGAGTTCACCCGCGACCGTCCGGGGAAGAAGGCGCTCGCCTGGCACGTGCCGGTGCTCGCGAAGACCGTGGGTGGCGAGCCGGCGTCGACGCTGCTGACCGACGGCGCAGGCACGCTGACCGTCGCCGGTTGTACGCCGGTGCTGGTCAACGCCGGACAGACCGGCTACTACCGCACGCTGTACGCGCCGGCGCAGATCAAGGCGCTGCAGGGCGCCTTCGCGAAGCTGGATCCGATCGACCAGCTCGGTCTCACCGCCGACGTGTGGGCGCTGGGCATGGCCGGCCTGCAGCCGGCCTCCGACGTGCTCGACCTGGTCAAGGCCGTGCCGCTGGATGCCTCGCCGCAGCTGTGGGAAGAGGTGGCCGGCGACATGTCCGCGCTGGACGATTACTACCAGGGCGACGCGAAGCGCCAGGCAGCGCTGCGCAAGTACGCCATCTCGCGCCTGGAACCGAAGTTCGCGCAGGTGGGCTGGGAAGCCAGGCCGGGCGAGGAAGCGCCGGTGGCGATCCTTCGCACCCAACTGATCGGTACGCTGGCGCACCTGGGCGATGCCAAGGTGATCGCCGAGGCGCGTCGCCGCTATGAAACCAACACGATGCCGGCCGAGCTGCGCAAGTCGATCCTGGCCGTGGTGGCCGCGCATGCCGACGCCGCGACCTGGGACAAGCTGCACGCGGAAGCGAAGGCGGAGAAGACCCCGCTGGTGAAGGACCGCCTGTACGCGCTGCTGGCCACGCCGGAAGACGAGGCCCTCGCCAAGCGCGCGCTGGCCCTCGCCCTCACCGACGAGCCGGGCGCCACGAACAGTGCGGCGATGATCTCCGCGGCCTCCCGCGCGCATCCGGAACTGGCCTTCGACTTCGCGGTGGCGAACAAGGACAAGGTCGACCACTTCGTCGATTCGACCTCGACCTCCCGCTACTACCCGAGGCTGGCGAGCGGTTCGATGGACATCGCCATGGTCGACAAGATCAAGGCGTTCGCCGACAAGTACATTGCCGCCAGCTCGCGCCGCGACGCCGAGACCAGCATGGTCAACATCCGGTATCGCGTCATGGTGCGGAACGAGCGCCTGCCCGCCGTGGATGCCTGGTTGAAGAAGAACGGATGATGGCAGCCTTACCGGCGCCGGTGGACGTTCCGACGTCCACCGCGCGCATCGTGCATACGTACCCGCATGACCGCCAGGCCTTCACCGAAGGCCTGTACTACGACGATGGGTTCCTCTTCGAAAGTACGGGCGGTTTTGCGGGCGCGGGCCTGCGCAAGGTGCGCCTGGAAACCGGCGAGGTCGTGCAGCAGCGGGAGGTTCCCCGGCAGGTCTTCGGCGAGGGCATCGTCGCCAGCGGTTCGAAGATCCTGCAGCTTTCGTGGCGCGAGGGCGTGGGGTTCCTCTACGACCGCACGAGCTTCGCGCTGCTGGGCGAGATCCACTATCCCGGAGAAGGCTGGGCGATGACGCGGAACGCCTCACACATCTTCATGAGTGACGGCACGCCGCGCATCCGCATCCTCGATCCGTCCACGTTCGCGCAGACCGGCGCGATCGACGTGACGGTCGACGGGGAGCCGTTGCAGCAGATCAACGAGCTGGAGTGGGTGAAGGGCGAGATCTACGCGAACGTATGGCAGACCTCGCGGATCGCGCGCATCGATCCGTCGAACGGCCACGTGGTCGGTTGGATCGACCTGGGCAACCTCGCCGCCATGCAGCACGTGCAGGATCCAGCCGACGACGTGCTCAACGGCATCGCATATGACCCCGCACACGACCGCTTGTTCGTCACCGGCAAGCGCTGGGACGCCGTCTACGAAATCCGCCTGAGCCCCACCCGCGACAACCCTCCGCACCCGTAGGAGCGCGCCCCGCGCGCAACATCTTTTCGCCACAGTCCACCGCACTTGTAGGAGCGCGCCTCGCGCGCGACATCTTTTCGCCGCAGTCCCGAAGCTGGCGCGCCAGCTCCAGGGCACGGCCTCAAAACATGTCGCGCGCAGGGCGCGCTCCTACATGGTCCCGGCATCAGCGGGAATTGTCAGCCGGCGGCTGTGCAGGCGGCCAGGAGTGCTTCGCGGAAGCACGGCGCATCGACCAGCCGCGCCGCCAAGGTGCCCTTGAACACGTCGCCCGCGCCGCAGGTAGGCACACGGTAAAGATCCGCCTCGTCGCCATGCCGATCGCTGCCGTGGGATATGAGGCAGCTGCGGTCCAGCGACACCACCACCGTGCCGGCGCACAGGCGCCGGGCCAGCGCATTGATGGTCGTATCGTCCATCGCCGTCACCGCCTGCGCCGTGATGTCGATGGAGAGGAAACGCCCCGACGCGCGCGCGAACTCGTGCACATCGAGCAGCAGCACGTCGGTGCTGGCGAACTCGCGCACCGACAGCGCCGGCGGCAACGGCCCCGGATCGAGCACGCGCAGGAGCCGCTTCGCGCCGGCCAGTTCGAGCGTCGCGGCGACCGCGTCGATGTTCGCCTCGGTGGAGATGAGCAATACCTTCGCACCGTCGAACAGGTCCGTCTGCGCGGCGACGAAGCCGGCATCGAGATGATCGTTGGCACCGGACGACAACACCGAAAGGGTCTGCCCCTTCGCATCCACGACGATGGCGGTGCGGCCGGTCCGGATGCCCGACACGACCTGCCAACGCGCGACGACGTTGGCCGGCAGGCCGGAAGGATCGATGGTGTCGTCGCCGATCGCGGCGACGAGGCCGGTCGCCACGCCGGAGCGCGCCGCGGCGACGGCCTGGTGGAACGCCTTGCCACCGGGACGCCGTTCGAAATCGTCGGCGTACGCAGGTTCGCCGGCGCGCGGAAGGCGCGGCGTGCGCCAGCGCTCTTCCTCGCTATAGCCACCGACGACCAGCAGGCGTACGCCGGCCATGCCTCAGAACTGCTCGAGCACGCCGGCGATGGTCGCCGTCATGAAGGTGGCGATGGAGCCGCCCAGCACGGCACGCAGGCCGAGGCGGGCGAGGTCGCCGCGACGGTTCGGGGCGAGGCCGCCGATGCCGCCGATCTGGATGGCGATGGAGGAGAAGTTGGCGAAGCCGCACAGCGCGTACGTGGCGATGAGGCGGCTCTGCGGCAGCAGGTCGTCGAGGTGGCGGGCGAGATCGGCATAGGCGACGAACTCGTTGATGACCACCTTCTGGCCGATGAAGCTGCCGACGAGGGTGGCGTCCTGCCAGGGCACGCCGATGAGCCAGGCCACCGGCGCGAGGATCCAGCCGAAGATCGTTTCCAGGCTGAGCGCGACGGGATGGCCCGCGCTGGCGCTGAGCCATGCGTTGAGGCTGTGCTCGCCGCCGATCGTGCCGGCCCACTGCACCGGGCCGTTGATGAGGGCGATGAGCGCGATGAAGGCCAGCAGCATGGCGCCGACGTTCATGGCCAGCTTGAGGCCGTCGCCTGCGCCGGTCGCGGCGGCATCGATGACGTTGGCGGTGGTTTTCTCGACCTCGATCTTCACCGTGCCGCGGGTGAGCGGCTCCTGCGTCTCGGGCACGAGGATCTTCGCCAGCACCATGGTGGCCGGCGCGGCCATTACGCTCGCGGTGAGCAGGTGCTTCGCGTAGAACATGCGCTGCGCGGGATCGTCGCCGCCGAGCATCGCCACATAAGCGGCCATCACCGAACCGGCGATATGCGCCATGCCGCCGATCATGACGGTCATGAGTTCGGCCTGGGTCATCCGCTCGATGTACGGCTTGATGGTGAGCGGGGCCTCGGTCTGGCCGATGAACACGCTGGCGCAGACGCTGGTGGTCTCGGCGCCGGACACGCGCATCACCTTGGTGATCACCCAGGCCATGCCCTTCACGATCTGCTGCATCACGCCGAGGTGGTAGAGCACGCCTGTGAGGGCTGCGAAGAAGACGATGGTCGGCAGCACCTTCACGGCGAAGATGACGCCGAACTTGTCGCTGTCGAGCAGGCTGCCGAAGATGAAGCGCGAACCCACGTCCACGTAGTCAAGCAGGCGCACGAAGCCGGTGGCGATCGCGTCGAAGACGTCGCGGCCCAGCGGCACCTTCAGCACGATGGCGGCGAACACGATCTGCAGCAGCACGCCGGTGCCGACCAGCTTCCAGTCGACCTGGCGCTTGTTGTTGGAGAAACAGAAGGCGATGGCGACGAGCACCATCAGGCCGAACAGGCCAAAGAGAACGTGGCCCAGCAGAACCAGCATCGTGACTTACCCCTTCGAAGGCCGGGGGTAGCCCCGTGACCGCTTAAAAAACGCGAGGTTACGGGACGGGGCCCTTGCGGGCAAGGCGCGCTGCGGTAACCTCGCCCTATGAACCTCTTCCTTACCATCGCCATCGTCCAGATCGTCGCCCTGGTCACGCCGGGTCCCGATTTCTTCTTCGTCTCCCAACTGGCCGCCAGCCGCTCGCGGCGCGAGGCGTTCGCGGGCGTGGTAGGCATCGCGCTGGGCGTGGCGGTGTGGGCCGCGCTGGCGCTTCTGGGCCTGCACATCCTGCTGCACCGGCTGGCCTGGCTGGAGCGCGGCATCGCCATCGCCGGCGGCGCCTACCTGTGCTGGATGGGCTTCCAGATGCTGCGCGCGTCGTGGAAGGCGAAGCCCGATGCGGCCGTGCCGGTGGTCGACGTCCGCGGCTCCAGTCCGTGGCGTGCCCTGGTCAGGGGCCTGGCGACCAATCTGGCCAACCCGAAGGCGGCGATCTATTTCGCCTCGATCTTCTCGGCCTTCGTGGGCGACGGCATGTCCGCCGCCGCGCGTTGGGGCCTCTGGGCCATGGTCACCCTCGAGACCATGCTCTGGTTCTCGGTGGTGGCGGGCATCTTCGCGCTGCCGGCCATGCGACGCGGCTACGTGCGTGCCAGCCGCTGGATCGACGGCGGAGCCGGGGCCATCTTCGCGCTGTTCGGCCTGCACCTGATCTTCGGCCGCCGCGCGGCCTAGGGCCTGTGAACAGGCCTTAGGGGATCTGCCCCTTTTCCAGGTTGCGGGTGACCTGGGCCAGGCTCTCGGCGAGCACGGCCGGCTGGTCCACCCCTTCCAGGGCCGTGCGGGCCAGATCGGCCACCAGCGCCCGCACGCGCTCGGCCATGCGTTTGCCCGCGGGGGTCAGCGCGATGTCGACCAGGCGGCGGTCCTCTTCGTTCCGCTCGCGGAGCATCAGCCCGCGCTCGATCCCGGCGTCCACCGCGTGGGTCACCGTGCTGGCGTTGACGCCGCAGGCGGTGGCGAGTTCGGTGGAGATCATGCTGCCGCGCAGGGCGAGCAGGAGGAGCATGTCGCTCTGCAGCGCGGTCAGTCCGAACTCGCGTTGCGCACGCCGGCCCACGGCATCGCGCAAGCGCGAGCCGGCCAGCATGAGGTCGCGTCCCAGTCCGAGGGCGGAAGCTGTGTTTTCGTCGTTACCCATAGTCAGTCCGCCGCGCGCCGCCAGGCTCCCGGCGGCATGCCGACAGTACGGGTAAACACGCGGGTAAAGTGGCTTTGTTCGGCAAAACCGCAGGCCAGGGCGATGTCGGCCAGCGAGAGCGTGGTATCGCGCAGGAGCTCGCGGGCCCGGTCGATCCGCCGGTCGAGCAGCCAGCGGTGCGGGGGCTTGCCCATGCTGCGGCGGAACGCCCGCGAAAAATGGTTGACCGAGAGACCGCACGCCTCGGCGACGTCCGACACCGGGAAGGACTGGTCCAGCCTCTGATCCATGTACGCGATGGCCCGGCGTTCCTGCCATGTGGCGAGGCCGCCGCGAGGCATGCCGCCGTCCTCGCGCGGCGCGGAGCCACGGACCAGGGCACGCAGGGCCAGCGCCACATGGGCCAGCAAGGGCGTGTTGGGTGAGTCGGCGCGCAGGCTCTCGAACAGCACCTGGGCCAGGGTGCGCACGGCGGGCGGGTGCCCCGCCTCCACGTCGCCCTCGGCCTGGCGGCGGAACAGGATGGCCACGGCGCCTTCCGCGTCGGCCGCGCAGGTCGCCCTGTAGACCAGGAGCAGGTCGTTGACGGCGTCGTCGAGCGGGATCTCGGTCAGTTGCGCCCGGCCGCGCAAGTCTTCCACGAGCCGGGTGCTGCCCTGGCGGTCGCCGTGGTCGACGGCGGCGGAGCGTTGGGCGAGATCGACGATGACCGTGGGGAAGTCCGCACGGCGGATGCTGCTGATGGGTTCGGCGCGGTACATGGGGGCCGATCCTTTCGAGGTATCGGAGGACAACCCAAGCATTGCGCATGCAAGGATCGTCACCTACCCCCATAAGAGGTAGCCCCGTCGATTTCCTTCCGGTCGAGGATGTAACCCAGCCCGCCTTCGCGGAACCAGCGGTAGCCGTAGGGCTCCAGCATGACGTGGTGATGGCCCTGGCCGTCCGGCTGGCTGTGGTCTTCCGACAACAGGTTGGTGAGTTGCGCCGGCCCCGCGAAGTCGGCTTCCACGGGCGCGTCGCCGAGGTTGTGGAGGAACAGGACGGCGTTCCCGCGCCAGGTGTAACGCATCATCAGCACGGCGTTGTCATCGAGCGGCAACACCTCGAAATCGCCCCAGGAGACTTCCGGAATCTCCTTGCGCATGCGGATGATCCTCTCCATCCAGTTGAGCAGTGAAGCGGGGTCGCGGCGCTGCTGCGCCACGTTGACGTGTAGGTAGGAAAAGGGGCCGTCCGAAATCACCGTCTTTCCACCGCGGCGCAGTCGGGTGAAACCGCCGTAGGGCTCAGTGGACCATTGCATCGGGGTGCGAGCGCATTCCCGTTCGGGCAGGGACAGGTCGTCGCCCATGCCGATCTCGTCGCCGTAACGCAGCACCGGCGTACCGGGTAGGGTGAAGAGCAGGCTGTAGGCAAGCTCGAGGCGGCGGCGGTCGTTGCGCAGCATGGGCGCGAGGCGCCGGCGGATGCCACGGTCGTACAGCTGCATGTCCTTGTCGGGACCGAACTCCGCGAACACGCGCTCGCGCTGCGCGGGGGTGAGCCGGCCAAGGTCGAGTTCGTCGTGGTTGCGCAGGAACTGCGCCCATTGCGCCGTGGCCGGGCGCGGGCGTGTCTTCTGCAACGCGCCCGCCAGTGGACGGACGTCGGCCGATGCCAGCGCGTGGAACAGGTGCTGGTTCACCTGGAAGTTGAACATCATCTGCAGGCGGTCGCCGTCCGCGCCGAAGTACTCCATGTCGTCGCGCGGCAGCACGTTCGCCTCGGCGAGGATCACCGCGTCGCCCTGCCGCCATTGCAGCAGTTCGCGGAAGCTGCGCAGCATGTCGAACTGCTCCCTGGGGCGCTTGATGCCGGCGCCCTTGGTGGAGATGACGAAGGGCACGGCATCCATGCGGAAGCCCGACACACCGAGCTGCGTCCAGAAGCCCATGATCTTCAGGATCTCCGCCTGCACGTAGGGATTGGACGTGTCGAGGTCCGGCTGGAAATCGTAAAAGCGGTGGAAGTACCAGGCCTTTGCGGTCTTCTCGTAGCTCCAGGTGCTCTTCTGCACGCCGGGGAAGACCATGCCTTTATCGGCATTGTCCGGCCGCGTTTTCGACCAGACGTACCAGTCGCGGTACTTCGACGAGGGGTCGCGACAGGCTTCGCGGAACCAGGGGTGGCGGTCCGAGGTGTGGTTCACCACCAGGTCGATCAGCACGCGCATGCCGCGCTGGCGCGCCGCATGGGTGAACTCGACGAAGTCGCCGAGGGTGCCGTAGCGCGGATCGACATTGTAGTAGTCGGAGATATCGTAGCCGCCGTCCTTGCCCGGGGAGGTCTGGAACGGCATCAGCCAGAGCGCGGTGACGCCAAGGCCTTGCAGGTAGTCCAGGCGCCGGCCCAGGCCCTGGAAATCCCCGACGCCATCGCCGTTGGAGTCCTGGAAGGAGCCTACGGAAAGGCAGTAGACGACGGCGTTCTTGTACCAGAGGTCGTTGATCATGACGGCATCCGGGGCTGGGGATGTCCCGGAGGCTAGAGGACGAGGTGTGAAGGCATTTCGTACACGCCACACCGGCGAGGCTTGGTGCTTTGTGCGTGAGCCGCTTCAGCGGCGATGGACGAGGACCATGGAAAAGTCGTGGTGGCGCGATGGCGTCGTGTATCAGGTGTATCCACGCTCGTTCGCCGATGCGAACGGGGACGGCATCGGCGATCTCGAAGGTATCCGCTGCAAGCTGCCGTACCTCGCGGACCTCGGCGTGGACGCGCTGTGGATCTCGCCGGTCTTCCCTTCGCCCATGGCCGATTTCGGCTACGACGTGAGCGACTACAGGGGCATCGATCCCCTCTTCGGCGACATCGCCGGCATGGACGCGCTGATCGCGGATGCCCATGCGCTCGGCCTGAAGGTGATCCTCGACTTCGTCCCGAACCACAGTTCCGACGAACATCCCTGGTTCCGCGAAAGCCGCCGTTCGCGCGACAGCGTGTTCCGCGACTGGTATATCTGGCGCGACCCCGCGCCTGGCGGCGGCCCGCCGAACAACTGGCTGTCGAATTTCGGCGGCAGCGCCTGGACCTTCGATCCGCTGACCGCGCAGTACTACCTGCACCTGTTCCTCGACAGGCAGCCCGATCTCAACTGGCGCAACCCGGCGCTGCGCGAGGCGATGTACGAGTCGATGCGCTTCTGGATGCGCCGTGGCGTGGACGGCTTCCGCGTGGACGTGATCTACCACGTGATGAAAGACGCGGCCTTCCGCGATAACCCGCCGAACCCCGCATTCCGCGAAGGCATCGATGCGGAGGCACACCGTTACCTACCGCTGTACACGGCGGACATTCCCGAGACGCAGGGCGCGGTCTCGGCCATGCGCTCGGTGGTGGACGAGTTTCCCGACCGCGTGCTCATCGGCGAGCTGTACCTGCCGCTGGAGCGCATCGTCGTCTATTACGGCGAGAACCTCTCGGGCGCGCACCTGCCCTTCAACTTCCTGCTGATCGGCACGCCGTGGACGGCGCAGGCGATCGCGGACCTGATCGCCCGCTACGAAGCCGCGCTGCCGCCCGGGGGCTGGCCGAACTGGGTACTCGGCAACCACGACAAACCACGCATCGCTTCCCGCGTGGGAGACGCCCAGGCGCGGGTCGCGGCCGTGCTCCTGCTGACCCTGCGGGGGACGCCCACGATGTACTACGGCGACGAGATCGGCATGCACGACGTGGCGATCCCGTTCGGGGAAGTGCGCGATCCGTTCGAACTCAACGAGCCGCACAAGGGACTTGGCAGGGACCCACAGCGCACCCCGATGCGCTGGACCCCGGACGAAGGTGGAGGGTTCACGCGGGGCAGGCCGTGGTTGCGCATGGGCGACGATGTCGCGACCTGCAACGTGGCGACGCAGTCGGACGATCCGCGCTCGATGCTATCGCTGTACAAGGCCTTGCTGAGGCTTCGGCGGCAGAGGATGGCACTGAGCAGGGGCGATGTCCGCATCTCGCACGCCGACGATGCGGTGCTCGTTTACGAACGTGCTTATGGCGACGAACGTATCGTGGTCGTGCTGAACTTCACCGACGCTTTCGCGGATATTCCTGGCCAGGAGCCTCCGGGCGAGATACTGCTGTCGACGTACGGCGATGGCATGCGCGGTCGGTTGCGCCCGGCGGAGGCCAGGATCTATCAGGCGGGATAGTCCCTCGTGCGCTCCTACGCGGAGGCAGGCAGGAGCCAGCGGAGGAGGGCGACGACGGCGATGAGCACGATGACCAGTATCACGACATGGCGCAGGTAGGCGCCACCCGAGACGCCACCGTCGTAGCTGGCATCGTCGTAATCGTGCGACGCATCGCGCGGATGGCGGACGAAGGGGAGGCGCAGGCGTTTGCGCCGTTTGCGGCGTTCAGGCGACATGACCCGATGTTACCCTGGATGTGTTCTTCAACTCTTCCAGTATCTCCGGCCCGCGCACGTCGATGTGGTCGAGGTTGTTCACGTAGAAGCGGACGAAGGGCTTCTCCGCGTCCTTCGGCATCCAGGGCTTCGCCCAGACGAAGGCTACGCAATAGCCGTCCGATTCCTCGATGAGTTTGTCCAGGCGCGCCCGGAGCAGCTTGCGCACGGGATAGGCCTCGATGTCCTTCGCGGTCAACGTGATCGTCGGACGCAGTTCGCTGTCCTCATGCCGGAAGGGGCGCGAGAAGCGAAGGTAGTAGCCACCCTCCTTCGTGGCGCGAATGGACGCCGTGCCCCACCACACGGCGCGCGTGCCGAGCAGGTCGGCCACTTTCTGCCGGTAAATGTTGCGGAACAGCGCTTCGTAGGTCGTGGTTTCGCCGCCGATCTCGACGGTGGCTTCGGCCAGGTCCTTGTCCCGGCGATGCTCCAGGAACTTCTGCACCAGTGAGGAGAGGCGGTAATAGTGGCTGGCGCGCGGGGTCAGGCCAGCCGACGGCGCAGGTGCGACGCGCCGTGCGGGCAGATCGCCCGCCGGGGCCTTCGGTGCCTGCTTTTCCGCACGGAAATGCCCCGCCGGACGCTCGGCCTCGAAGACGTCCGCACGTCTGGTGGGTGTCGTTCCGCCGCGCCCGTGCGCGACCTCGCAGCTCTCCGCATGGTCTTCCAGGCGGTAGGAGCGAAAATAGGGCCGGATTCTCAGGTTCTGCTCGGGCTTGTCCAGGCATGCGCAGATCAACGGGGCCGAGCAGCCGGTGCCGACACAGGTGAAGGGCGCGTCGCGGCCAAGCAGGTCGGCCCAGTAGAGCTCATAGGCGCGCTCGGCGGTGAGCCGTTCGTCGCGGTCGGGGGTAGTGGCTTCTTCGATCGACACGTCGTGGCCCGGTTCCGTTTCGTCCGACTTTACCGCGACCCGGCGCCGCCGGGAGGGGCGCCACCACGGGGGAGCTCAGAACGGGGCGAAGATCCTTGCCGGTTCCAGGCCCAGGTCGCGGTTCACGTGGCGAAGGAAAGCCAGCACTTCTTCGTGACGGCCGCAGGCGACGAGGGACTCGGCCGTCTGCTGGCCGAGCGCGGCGATGGGATCGTCCCGATACCACGCCATCCGCGCGAATTCGTCCGGTTCGATGCGGGCAGCTTCGTGCAGGACATGCCAGGCGTGGGCATGGTAGTTATCGGCGCGAACGATGGAACGTATATCGACGACGCTGGCAAACATGCTCTTCACCTCGAACCCCGAAGGAGTACACATCCATGGCTAAAGTTCTTGTCCTTTATTACTCGACCTACGGTCACATCGAAAAAATGGCCGAAGCCGTCGCCGCAGGCGCCCGCGAAGCGGGTGCCACCGTGGACATCAAGCGCGTTCCCGAACTGGTGCCCGAGGACATGGCGCGCAAATCCAACTTCAAGCTCGACCAGGCCGCTCCCGTGGCGACGGTCGACGACCTTCCCAATTACGACGCCATCATCATCGGTACCGGCACGCGTTACGGCCGGATGACCTCGCAGATGGCCAACTTCCTCGACCAGACCGGTCCGTTGTGGGCCCGCGGCGCGCTCAATGGCAAGGTCGGCGGCGCCTTCGCGTCCACGGCCACGCAGCACGGCGGCCAGGAGACGACGCTCTTCTCGATCATCACGAACCTGCTTCATCTCGGCCTGATTCCCGTGGGTCTGCCCTATGCCTTCCAGGGACAGATGAGACTCGACGAAATCACCGGCGGCAGCCCTTACGGTGCGACCACCATCGCCGCGAGCGACGGTTCGCGCCAGCCGAGCGAGAATGAACTCGCCGGGGCGCGATTCCAGGGCAAGCACATAGCGGAAGTCGCCACCAAGCTGTTCGGTTAAGCCTCCTGCCAGCGGGACCGCCGCCATTGGCTGGGGCTCTGCCCCACCAGGCGGCGGAACAGGTTGCACAGGTGGGCCTGGTCGGAAAGGCCGCAGGCGAGGGCGATCTGGCTCAGGGGTTCGCGGGTCTGCAGCATCAGGGTCTGCGCGCGTTCCACGCGGCGGCGCATGATGTAGGCATGCGGCGGGTCGCCGAAGCTGTCCTTGAAGGCGCGGCAGAAGTAGCTGCTGGAGAGGCCGGCGATCGCGGCCAACTGGTCGATGGTGATCGAAAAGCCCAGGTTTTCCTCCACGTGGGCCGCCACCCGGCGCGCCTGCCATGGGGCCAGGCCGGCTCCGACGCGGCGGCGGACCGACGCCGGGGTCGTCTGTTCGCGCTCGAGGAGCGCCGCCACCTGGGCGACGCAGGCGCGGGTGGTGGCAAGGTCGGTTTCCGCGGCAGTGAGCGCCTGTTCGAGCAGGCTGGTAACGTTGGCGAACGGCGGCATGCCGTGCACGGCCTCGGGGACATTGAGTTCGATGCGCATGTGCGTCTGCTCCACGGCGGGTAGGTCATGGGCGGGACTGCCCATGACGGGGAGCGTATGCGCGATGCGGATCTTGCCGAAATTCTACATTCGGTCGGGGGGCGCCATACCAAAGGATGAGTCAGCGCCGTGTGACTTTTTCTTGTAGCGTTCGTACCGTAACGGTCAAAAACCATCACCGGCGTGCAAGACGAACGAAAGGCAGTTCAGAAAGACTCCACGCTCATTCCGTACAAGACAGCGAGATGCGGCCTGCCCGATGACCCGATTCCGGCCCCTGCAAAGTCAGGCCTACGCACCTGCCACGCGTCCCCGGCGGCTGGTCGCCGTTCTGCTCATGGGAGCAGGCGCCCTGCTGGCGCTGGGCGTGTTCCTGGTGGATACCTTCACCCCGCTGCAAAGTGCGGTCGCAGTGGTGTACGTCGTGGTGATCCTGCTCGTCGCGGCCAGTGGCAGCCGCCGTGCGATCGTGGGCGCGACCGTGGGCTGCATGGGTCTCACTGCCGTGGCCTATGCGCGCGGCCACGGCTGGCCTTCCATGGATGCGTCCATGCTGCGCTGTGCGGTCAGCCTCGGCGCCATCGGCATCACCGGCGCGCTGGCATTGCGTAACCGCGAACGCATGATCACCATCGCCGGCCAGGCCCGGCTGATCGAGCTCACCCACGATTCGATCTTCGTACGCGACATGGATGACGTGATCGTGCTCTGGAACGGCGGCGCCGAGCAGCTGTATGGCTGGAAGGCGCAGGAAGCGCTGGGGCGGCGGGCGAGCGACCTGCTCGGCACGGCGTTCCCGGGCGACCATGCCGAAGCGGAAGCCGCGCTGTTCGGTACCGGGCGCTGGGAGGGCGAGGTGTTCCAGCGCCATCGCGACGACCGCATCGTCATCGTCGAATCGCGCTGCGCGTTGCTGCGCGACGAGTACGGCAAGCCGCGGGTGATCCTCGAAGCGGGCACGGACGTGACCGGCCGCCGTGCCGCCGCGGCCGCGCTGGCGGAGAGCGAACGCCGTTACCGCAGCATGTTCGAGCACGCACGGTTCTGCTTCTGGGAGCAGGACTATTCGCTGGTGATGGAGCGTGTCCGCCTCCTCCGCGAGGACGGCGTGACCGATCTCGCAGCCTATCTGGAGGCGCACCCGGCGTTCGTGAGCGAAGCGACCGCGCTCACCCGGATCGTGGACGTGAACCAGGCCACGGTGCGCATGCTCGGCGCGCGCCGGCGCGAGGATCTGATCGGCCCGCTCGCCCGCATCCTCGCCCCCTCGCATCGCACGTTCGCGCGCATGCTCGCGACGATCGAGCGCGGTGGCGTCGCCGAGGGCGAGACGCAGCTCATGAACCTGGACGGGGAGCGTCTCACCGTGCTGTTCGCGTTGAACATGCCGCTCGGTCCCACGCGCTACGACCGCGTGCTCGTCAGCGTGGTGGACATCACCGACCGCAAGCGCGCCGAACGCGCGCTCATCGCGGTGCAGGCGGAGCTCGCCCAGGCCGCGCGGATCACCGCCCTCGGCGAGATGAGTGCGTCGATCGCCCATGAAGTGAACCAGCCGCTGGCGGCGATCGTCACCCACGGCGAGGCCAGCCTGCGCTGGTTGCGCCGCACCGACCCCGATATCGGCGAAGCCTGCGACGGCATCGAGCGCGTCGTGCGCGATGCGCGCCGGGCCAGCGAACTCGTGCACCGCGTGCGCAGCCTGGCCAGCAAGGAGCCGCGTCAGCACGTGCACTTCGACCTTGCCGCGTTGATCGAGGAGTGCGCGCAGTTGCTCGACGGCGAACTCGCCAAGCATCGCATCGCCTTCTGCGTGGAGATCGCCCGGGACGCTCCGATGCCCCGCGGCGACCGCGTGCAGTTGCAGCAGGTGGTGGTGAACCTGATGGCGAATGCCATTCGCGCCATGTCCGATACCTGCGGCGCCCGCCGGCTGGTCGTGCGCGCGCGTGCCGATTCCGCACATGGTCTGCTGGTGGAAGTGGAAGACAGCGGCACCGGCATACCCGAACACATCGCGCCGAACCTGTTCGACGCCTTCGTCACCACGCGCGGCGACGGCATGGGCATGGGCCTCGCCATCTGCCGTTCCACCGTGGAGTCGCACGGCGGACGGCTGTGGGCCACGAACCGCCCGAGTGGCGGAGCCACCTTCCACTTCACCCTGCCGCTCGTGGTGGCCGAGGAGGCGCAGGCATGACCCGTGCCACCATCGCCGCCAGCCAGACGGTCGCGCCGGTTGTCTGCGTGGTGGACGACGATGCCTCCGTTCGCGAGGCGCTGTCCTCGCTGTTCCGGTCGGTGGGCCTGGCCGTCGCGACGTTCGGGAGCACCGCCGACTTCCTCGCGCGCGACAATGCCGGGGCGCCCGGATGCCTGGTGCTCGACGTGCGCCTGCCCGGGGTCAGCGGGCTCGATTTCCAGGCCCAGCTGGCCGCGATGGACAACCGCCTGCCGATCATCTTCATGACCGGGCACGGAGACATTCCGATGTCCGTGCGCGCGATGAAGGCGGGTGCGGTGGATTTTCTTGCGAAACCCTTCCGCGACCAGGACATGCTGGACGCCGTGGCGAACGCGATCGAACGCGACGCCGCCTACCGGCGCGACGCGGTGGCCCTCGACGCCCTGCGTACCGCCTATGCATCGCTCACGCCGCGCGAGCGCGAGGTGATGGCCCATGTGACGGCCGGCCTCATGAACAAGCAGGTCGGGGCGCTGCTGGGCTTGTCGGAAATCACCGTGAAGATCCACCGCGGCAACGTGATGCGCAAGATGCGCGCGAAGTCGTTGGCGGAGCTGGTGAAACAGGCCGAAGCGCTGGCAACCCGGCCCTGATGCACACTTCAGTATGATTCCCATCCGGCGTGGGGCAGCGCACTGTAATTGTGGCAGGGTCGGCACATGCCGGCGAGGATGTAACATTGACCGCTAACAGGATCGTGGCGATCGTGGACGACGACGAGGCTGTGCGAGCGGCCACGGCCAGTCTGGTGCGGTCGCTTGGACACGAGGTGCGAAGCTTTGCCTCGGCTGAGGATTTCCTCCGTCAGGGCGACGACGCGAGGGTCGATTGCCTCGTGACCGACGTGCATATGCCCGGTCTCGACGGCATGGCCCTGCACCGTTGCCTGATCGAGCGCGGCCGCACTTATCCCGTCGTCTTCGTCACCGGGTACCCCGACGATGCGATGCGCGACAGCGTTATGGCGGCCGGCGCCTTCTGCTACCTCGGCAAGCCCTATAGCGGCGCCGAACTGGTTGAGTGCCTGGAGCGTGCGCTGCACCGCGAATGAGGTCAGGACTTTTCGTCATCCGGGTTTGCTACGCTCCGCGCCCATGACACTCATACTGTTCCTCATCCTGCTGGTCATCGGTCTCGTCCTGCTCGCTCGCCGCCGTGCGCGCGGAGGGTGGACGTTTTCCCTCCTCGCCCTTGCCTGGCTGTTCTTCGCCGGCTGCGGGCCGCTTACCGACATGCTGCTCACCCAGCTGCAGGCCGGGTTCGCACCCGATGTGACGCAATGGGGCAAGCGCAACGCGATCATCCTGCTCGGCGCGGGAACGGTGCGCGGCAGCGCGGGCGCGGTCGAGCCAAGTCTCTATGCCAACGGCCGCATCCTTCGCGCCGCGCAGCTCTATCACGCATGCGTCGCCACGGGCGCGGAGTGCAAGCTGGAGGTGAGTGGCGGCGACGCGGCGAGGCTGAAACAGTCCGAAGCCGATGTCTATGCGATCTCCCTCGACCGGCTCGGGATCCCGCGTGCCGACCTGATCCTGGAAGGGCGCAGCATGAACACCTTCCAGAACGCCCAGTTCAGCAGGCCCTTGCTGGCGGCCTACGGCGCTGACAAAGTCGTGCTCGTGTCCTCGGCGGTGCACCTGAAGCGCGTAGCGCTTTATTTCGCCCACTTCGGCATTCGCGGTGAGACCGTGCGTGGCGACTACGTGCGAGCGCGATACGACTGGCTGCCCACTTCGGAAAACCTTTCCTTCGCCGATTTTGCGATCCACGAATACGTCGGCGTGGCGCGTTACCGCCTGTACAACGCGCTAGGCTGGAACGTGCCCAAGGTTCCTGAAGAAACCGTGACCACGCAGACACATACCTAACAATTGCCCGCTTATGCTGTACCGCCGTCCAGCACGTATCCCATCACAGGAGTTGCCCGTGAAGTCTCGCTATCTTCTTGCCGCCCTGCTGGCCCTCGCTTCGGTTGCGCCCGTCGCTGCCTTCGCACAGCAGGATGCGCCCAATCCCGCTTCGCAGATCCCCGCCTCGGACAAGCAGGCGATCCAGAACTACAACCTCAACGAAGACGTCTTCAACCGCATCGTGAAGGTCTCGGAGGAGGCCAAGAAGACCGGCATCAAGCCGAAGGACGCGAAGACCGACTTTTCGAAGATTCACTCGCTCGACGACCTCGCGAAGCAGGTGACCGACGCGGATCCGCGCATCGGGCCACTGCTGCAGAAGTACAACTTCACGCCCCGCGAATTCCTCCTGGCCAATCTGGCGGTGACCAACGCGGCCATTGCCTCGGAAGCGAAGAACAATCCGCAGATGGCCCAGTACGTGGACCAGTCGAAGGTGAACCAGGCGAACGTGGCTTTCTACGAAAAGCACAAGGCCCAGATCAACGCGCTGATGTCGCAGGACGACGGGCAGTAAGTCGTCCTACCCCCGCAGGTATCCGTCCAGCGCCCTGATGGCGTCGTCGAAATCGGCCCGGCCGAAGCCGATGCGGAACCGGTCCGTGGGCGTGTCAGTAAGGGCCGAGCGGTAGTTCGATGCCGGCAGCAGGAGCACGCCGGCACGCTCCACCAGGTCCGCGGCGAACGCGTCCACGCCCTCGGCGCCCAGATAGCGGGGATAAGCGATGCATCCGCCGTCGGGCCGGTACCACCCGAAGCGGTCGCTCCAGCGGCCGAAGAAACCGTCCAGGGTCGCCAGGTTGCGATCGAGCCGCTCGCGATGCCTTGCCAGGATGGTTTCCCTCGCCTTGAGGGCGATCAGGGCCAGCTGTTCGGATGGCCCCGCATTGCAGATCGACAGGTAATGCTTGTAGCGCTCCATGCGCCGCAGCAGGTCGCGGTCGGCGCAGGCAATCCAGCCGATGCGCAGTCCCGGCAGCCCGTAGGCCTTCGACATCACGTTGAGCGAGACGCCGCGTTCGTACACGTCGGCGACGTTAGGCAGGTGGACGGTGCCGGAGGCGCCCAGCGGCCGGTAGACCTCGTCGCTGAAGAGCCAGATGCCGTGGCCCCGGCATAGCGCGATCAATGCGTCGAAGCGCTCGCGCTCGAGGATCTTGCCGGTGGGGTTGTGCGGGAAGTTGATCGACACGACGCGGGTGTTCGGCCGGATCGCGGCCGCGACCCTGTCGATGTCGAGCGACCAGCGATCATCCGGGTCCAGGGCTACGCCGGTGACTTCGCAGATGGATAGCGGCACCGTCTCCGCGGCCTGGTAGTTGGGCGTCACGACGATGGCATGGTCGCCCGGCTCCAGCAGCACGCGCATGGCGATGTAGATGCCTTCTTCCGCGCCCGCGAAGCAGAGCACGTCGTCCGCGCTCCTTTCGTCATAGGTTCCGGCGATCGCTTCGCGCAGGGCGGGTGCGCCATAGGTCTGCGTGTAGCCCAGGTGCAGCGTTTCGAAGGCCTCGCGGTCGGCCGGTTCGGCCAGGGCAAGCAGTTCCGACAGGCTCATGCTCTGGGCGTCGGAAGCGGTGAGGTGGTAACGCGCGGCGAATTCCCAGCGCGAGAAATACGTTTCGAGACGGAAGTCGGGCAGCGATGTCATGATGCGCATCTAAGCATTGTTGCCCCGAGCGTGTCGATGACATCCTTGCGTTCCACCCCATGGTTGCCCGCGCTGGCCGTCCTCGGCTCGGTCACTTCGCTCTGCATAGGCACCTCCTTTGCGAAGAAGCTTTTTCCGCTGGTCGGCGCGGAAGGCACCTCGGCACTGCGGGTCGGCTTCTCGGCCCTCGTCCTGCTGGCGGTGTGGCGTCCGTGGCGGTGGCCGCTCAGCCGACCCGACGCGGGCTCCATCGTTCGCTACGGACTCACGCTCGGCACGATGAACCTGCTGTTCTACCTGGCCTTGCGTACCATCCCTTTCGGCATCGCGGTGGCGATCGAATTCAGCGGTCCGCTGGCCGTGGCCATGTGGTCGTCACGCCGGCCGATGGATTTCCTGTGGCTCGCCTCGGCCATTGCCGGGCTGGCGATGATCCTGCCGCTCGGGCACGGGAGCACGCTGGATCCGACGGGCGTGCTGCTCGCACTGGGGGCTGCCGTCTGCTGGGCGTTGTATATCGTGTTCGGCAAGCGGGCAGGGCATCTGCACGCGGGGCACTCGGTGTCGCTCGGCCTCGTGGCGGCCAGCCTGGTGGTCGTGCCCTACGGGGTGATCCATGCAGGCGCGGCGCTGCTCGATCCGGCCATCCTCGCCGCCGGCCTGGGCGTAGCCATCGTCTCCAGCGCCGTGCCCATGTCGCTGGAGATGATGGCCATGAAACGCCTGCCCAGCGAGACCTTCGGCATCATGGTGAGCCTGGAGCCCGCCGTCGCCTCGCTGCTGGCGATGGTTCTGCTCGGAGAGCACCTGACATCGTTGCAGTGGCTGGCGATCGGCTTCATCGTGCTTGCGTCCATCGGAAGCACGGTGACGGCGCGGCGGGCAGGGCCGGACGCGGCGGAGCTGGCAGGCTGACCGGCTAGAAGGTCTTGCGAACGCCGAGCGTACCGGCCACGCGACGGTAGCGTTGCGCGCCGAAGCGGGTTTCCACATCCCCCCACAGGCGCCAGCCGTCATTGCGCAGCATGCTGAGCCCCAGCTTCAACGCATAGGCGTTGCGTGGCACGCCATCGGCAAACGAGGCCGTGTTGAATTGCGTGGCATCGAGCCTGCCGAGCCGGCGCAGGTAGCTGCCGGTGAAGTAGGGTGAAGCGACATGCCCGCCGGGCGTGTGCCAGCGCGCCGCCGCCCGCATGCCCACACGGGCGCTGCTGCCGCTTGCATGCAACGGCGTCACCCGGGTGCCGCCGGCTTCCGTATGTGCGCGGCTGCGCAGGCGCGTGGCGAGGATCTGTGCCTGCGGCTCGAGGTAGACGTCGGTGTCGCGATTGAGCGCCTTCCGCCAGCGGTGTCCTGCCTCCGCACTGGCGGTGAGGACGCCGCTGCCGTAGCGCTCGGCGGCGAGGGCGTCGCCTTCGACCCGCTGGTTGAAATGCGCGTATTGCATCCAGCCCCGCAGGTAGGTGCCGGCGGTCGTGCGCAGGCCGCCGTAGATGCCGCCGCCGGCGCCCCTCACGCGTCCCTTCGCCGAATAGCGGGTAAGCAACGAAGTGCCGCGCGTGTCCGACCGGCCCGCCGCGGCCATGATCCCGAGATGGGTTTCCACTTCGCCGCTGCCCTGGAACAGGTCCGTGCCGAGGGTGAGTTCGTTCGTGGAGGTGGTGGTCGTGATCTGGCCGCCGACGTCGAAAGCAGTGTGCTTCCGTTCGAAGCGTGCCCAGGCGCTACCGCGGGCGACGTCGGGTTCGTCGTCCCTGCCGGCACCGGGCCCCGCCTGGAACATGTCCAGCACGGCGGTCTGGTTGGCGCGGTAGGTGCCGGTCTCCGGCCGGAGCACGGAAGGAGGCGGCGTGACGGGAGACGGGGGATCGACAGGATCGATCGGATCGACCGGAGCGGGAACGACCGGCTGTTTGCCTTCCTCGGGCTCGAGGATGGGATCGGGCAGCGACGAGCGCAGGTACCAGCCGCCGTTGCCGGGTTGGCTCAGCGAACCCTGGTGCAGGAAATACTCGTGTGCGCCCGCGACGGCACGGCCCGACAATGCGAAGCGGCCATCGGACCGGCCATCCACCACGACCAGCTGGATACCGTCCTGGGTGTGATCGCCTGCGCCATCGAGGGCGTCCACGGCAATGAAGCTGGTGCCCGCGGTATTCCCCAGCACGTGGATGTGATCGCTGGGCGAGTTGTCGCCGCCCAACCGGCTGCGCATGCGGAACAGACCCTGGTTGCCCTCGTAGTCGCCGGCGATCGTCAGGGTGCCGAATGCATCGGGCGTGGCGTGCGCGAAGGCGACCACGCCATGGTCGTTGCGCAGGGTGCCGACGCGGCTGTCGCCGGTGACGATCCATGTGCCGCCACGTTCGAGGGAAAGCTCGCGAACGATGGAGGATGCGCCCGACCAGACCGCGTCGTCGCTGATGGACAAGGACAGTTGCGTCTCGTCGGACGCGGACGGATTCGGCGGCGCGGAGAGGCGGATGTCGCCGATGGCCCGCGCCTTGTCTTCGAGTACCAGGGTAAAGGCCTTGGCGGATGCGGGATCGACGTCGGCGAAGACGCCGCTGCGTCCCCACAGTTCCGCACCGCCGCGAATGCGAATGGCTCCCGGATCGTTCAATCGCATCGCCGCCTGCGCACCGGTTACGCTGCCACCGTCGAGCTGGAGCGTGCCTCCGTTCTGGACGGCGATGCCGTAGGCGCCGGTGCCTGTCGTCTCGATGACGACATTCCTTGCATTGACGAAGCCCGCGTGGACGAACAGCCCGTGGCCCCTCGCACCGGCAGTCTTGATCGCGGTGTCGAACAGATCGAGGCGGCCGCCACCGGATGCCACGGCTCCATAGGCCGATGCGCCGTGCGTCTCGATGCGCGACCCGCGCACATCGATCTGCGGGGTTCTTCCCGCGTAGTCGCCGCCCCGGGCGGTCACGCCATAGGAGAAGTTCCCGTGGGTCACGACGTCGGTGTCCTGCAGCGCGACGGAGGCGCCGCGATCGTAGACGGCCGGAGCGTTCGCGCCGAGCGTTTCGATGTGGGAGCGTCGAATCACCAGCCTGGCGCCGTCCTGGACATTGACCGCGATGGACTCGTCGCCTTCGGTACGCAGCCTGCTGCCGGCTACGACCGTGATCAGGCCACTGCTCCGGTCGGCATTTATCGCGTGTGCCCCCCAGCCGCTCGTCGTCAGGGTGGTCTGGCTGAGCGTGACCGACGAGCCGTTGTCCACGTGCAGGCCATGGCTGCCTTGTCCCGATGTCTCGACGATGGCCAGGTCGGCTTCCATGTCACCGCCGCCACTGACGAGCAGGCCCCTGGCGGCGGTGCCCCTGGTCGATACCCGCGTACCGGCTTCGAGGGAGAAGGCGCCGCCGTATTCCGCGGCGATGCCCGTGGCACCGTAGCCCGTGGTTTCGATACGGCCGCCGCGGAACTCGCCCCGCGCTTCGGCGCCATTGAAGCGGGCGCCCGCCGCGCTGCCTCCCGCCGTGAGTATCGCCACGTTCTCCAGCTCGGCTTCGCCGCCGGCCATCACGTGCACGCCGTAGGCGCTGTTCCCCGTGGTGCGCAGCGTGCCCCGGGTCAGTGAGACGAAGCTGTTGGACGAGGTCGTTTCAACCGCATAGGCGTTCTTGCCGGCGGTGGTTATGTCGACGTCCCTGCCGGTGGCGCGGCCGCCATTGAGCACGCGGAGCCCGGCCTGGGAGTCAGCCACGGTTTCGTAGGATCCGGAGGGGATGGTCTTCTCTTCCCCATCGACGACGAGCGGAGGGGGCTCGGCCGCCGCAGCGGCAGGGGCGAAGGCGGCCATGACGAAAGCCGCGAGATAGCCTCGGGGGTGGGGGATAAATGGTTTCAAGCGAGTCGCTCCTTGTCTGGATGCCGGGCGGATATGCCGGTGGCAACTTCCGGATGACAGGTTAGGGACTGGCTTCGGACCGGGGAACGCGATTATTCTGAAAATGTCTGCGATCGCGTCTGCGCTGCGCCGCTGGACATCCACGCTTCATAATTGTCGTCGCACCCTAGACGGGCCCGTCTTCGGAGGGAAACGCCGGGGATGCGAGACTTGCCTGTGTATACATAACGAATGAGGAGCCCAGCATCATGAAGGTTATTTCGATTACCGCCCTGGCTTTTGTCGCCGCAGCCCTGCTCGCCGGCTGCAACAAGTCGGACGACAACGCCGCCCCGGCGCCGTCGGCCGCTTCCACCGCCGCCCCGGCCGCTGCTCCGGAGGCCACCCCGCCGGCCGCCAGCACCGCCGCACCGGCTTCGACCATGACCGCGCCGACCTCGGCCGGCACGGCTCCCGCCCCGGCTTCGACCGCCAGCGGTCAGTAAGCTGCCTGCCGCCGGTCCTTTCCGGACCGGCTGGAAAAAAAAACGCCGCTGCCATGCAGCGGCGTTTTTTTTGAAAGCACGGTTTGTGCCAGCCATACCGTGACTGGTGGCATGCATGGCTCTACCGTTCAGGATGCGGCACGCTTAGGGGGTTCCGTCCGTCCCACTGCCACAGGAATGCCCATGCCACATCGTCCCATGTTGCTGCCGATGCTCGCCCTGTCCCTGGCTGTCGCCTCCGCGTTCGCCGCTGCGCAAACCGCGCCGATGACGCCGGACATCCCCGCCAAATTCGAGCAGCCGAACGCGGCCAACGATTACGTGAAGCGTGTCGTCGAGATCCCGATGCGGGACGGCGTCAAGCTGCATACCGTCATCGTCATCCCGAAGAACGCGAAACACGCGCCGATCCTCCTCACCCGCACGCCCTACAATGCCGACGGCCGCGCCGCGCGCTCCGATGCGACCAGCATGCGCAACCTGTTGCCGGTGGGCGACGAAGTCTTCGTCGACGCCGGCTACATCCGCGTGTTCCAGGACGTGCGCGGCAAGTACGGCTCCGAAGGCGACTACGTGATGACCCGGCCGCTGCGCGGTCCGTTGAACGATACGAAGGTGGATCATTCCACCGATGCCTACGACACGATCGACTGGCTGACGAAGAACCTGCCCGAGTCCAACGGGAAGGTCGGCATGATCGGTTCCTCGTACGAGGGCTTCACGGTGGTCATGGCCCTGGTGAACCCGCATCCCGCACTCAAGGTGGCCGCTCCGGAAAGTCCGATGGTCGACGGCTGGATGGGCGACGACTGGTTCCATTACGGGGCCTTCCGCCAGACCAACTTCGACTACATCGCGGGCCAGAACGTGAAGCGCGGCAAGGGCGCCACCATTCCGCGAGCCGGCTTCGACGATTACACCAACTTCCTGGAAGCGGGCTCGGCGGGCGACTACGCCCGGGCCAACGGCTTCGACCAGCTGCCTTACTGGCGCAAGCTCAGCGAGCATCCCGCCTATGACGCCTACTGGCAGGAACAGGCGCTGGACAAGGTGATGGCGAAGCAGCCGCTGAAGGTGCCCACGATGTGGCTGCAGGGCCTGTGGGACCAGGAAGACATGTGGGGTGCGATCCACAGCTACGAGGCCGTGGAGCCGAAGGACAAGGGCAACGACAAGAACTTCCTCGTGATGGGCCCGTGGCGGCACAGCCAGGTGAACTACGACGCCTTCTCGCTGGGTGCGCTGCAATGGGATGGCGACACCGCGCTGCAATTCCGCCGCGACGTGCTGCTGCCGTTCTTCAACCAGTACCTGGTCGACGGCGCGCCCAAGGCCAATACGCCGCCGGTCTTCATCTACAACACGGGCGAGAACCATTGGGACCGCTTCCCGTCCTGGCCGCAGGGGAAGACGACCCGTCCGCTGTACCTTGGCGCCAATGGAAAGTTGTCTTTTAACGCCCCTGCCGCGGGCGACGCGAAGTATGACGAGTACGTGTCGGACCCGGCCAAACCGGTGCCCTACCTGCCCCGGCCGGTGAGCTTCGCCGACCACAAGGAATGGACCACCTGGCTGGTGCACGACCAGCGTTTCGTCGACGGCCGTCCAGACGTCCTGACCTACGTGAGCGAACCGCTCACCGCGCCGCTCAAGGTGGCCGGCGCTCCGCAGGTGAACCTGTACGCCTCCACCAGCGGTACCGACAGCGACTGGGTGGTGAAGCTCATCGACGTCTACCCGGCGGCGAACGCCAGCAACCCCGTCATGGGCGGCTACGAGCTTCCGGTGTCGATGGACATCTTCCGCGGCCGCTATCGCGAAGGGTTCGCCGAGGGCAAGCCGCTGACCGCGAACACGCCGCTCGAGTACCGCTTCGGCCTGCCGACGGTGAACCACACCTTCCAGCCGGGCCACCGCGTAATGGTGCAGGTGCAGTCCTCGTGGTTCCCGCTTTACGACAGGAACCCGCAGACCTTCGTGCCGAACATCTTCTTCGCCAAGCCCTCCGACTACCAGAAGGCGACGCAGCAGGTGTGGCACGCGCCCGGCACGGCCAGCGCCATCGAGTTGCCGGTGGCAGGCGCCAGGTAACGCGCGCGGCATTGTAGGAGCGCGCCCTGCGCGCGACAGCTATTCGCCAGGAGCTACAGGCCCTGTAGCTCTCGGCCCCAAAAGCCGTCGCGCGCATGGCGCGCTCCTACATTGGCCTCCCACCCGGCGATTTTTGCAATCCCTGCACGCCTGCGTCCGTATCCTCGCAGCATCTACGCCCCGAGGACCGCGCCATGGCCCGCCCTATCTGGACCGGAACGCTTTCGTTCGGTCTGCTCAACATTCCCATCCGGCTCATGTCGGGCGAGCGTCGCAACGACCTGCATTTCCGCATGCTCGACCAGCGCGACAACACCCCGGTGCGCTACGAGCGGGTGAATGCCGAAACGGGCGAAGAGGTGCCTTGGAAGGAGATCGTCAAGGCCTTCGAGTACCAGAAGGGCAATTACGTCGTGCTCGAGGAAGAGGACATCCGCAACGCCGCCAGCGATGCGCACGAGACGGTCGAGATCGACAGCTTCGTCGACGGAAAGGATATTTCCCCGGCCTATTATGAGAAGCCGTACGTGCTGCTTCCGGCGAAGAAGGCCGAGAAGGGCTACGTGTTGTTGCGCGAGACGCTGAAGAAGACCGGCAAGGTCGGTATCGCCCGTGTGGTCATCCGCACGAAGGAATACCTCGCCGCCGTCATGCCGCAAGACGATGCGCTGGTCATGAACCTCCTCCGTTACCAGTCCGAGGTGGTCGATGTCGCCGACTTCGAGCTCCCCGCCAAGTCGGCTTCCGAGTACCGCATCTCTGCGCGCGAGATGGAGATGGCGCAGGACCTCATCGAGTCCATGTCGGGCAAGTGGAAGCCCGAGAACTACCACGACGAGTTCCGCGCGAAGCTGCGCAGCGCCATCGAGAAGCGCTTGAAGAGCAAGGGTGTCACCGCGACGGTGGAGGAAGATGAGCGCACGCCGGAGAACGCCGCCACCAACGTGGTGGACTTCATGGCGCTGCTGAAGAAGAGCATCGGCGCGAAGACGCGTACGCCGGCGGCGAAGAATGTATCGGCCGGGGAGGATGAGGGGAAGAAGACCTCGTCGAGGAAATCCACGGCGAAGAAGGGCGCCGCGAAAAAGACCGCGGCGAAAAAGGCTGCGAAGAAGACCGCCACCCGCAAGGCGCCGTCCAAGCGGCGGGCGGGCTGATCGATGGCGGGCCTCGTCGTCGGCGGCGTCACGATCACCCATCCGGAGCGCCAGGTCTTTGGGGAGGGCGGACCGAGCAAGGGCGAAGTGGCGGCTTACTATGAAGCCGTGGGGCGCTGGATGCTTCCCGAGTTGCGCGAACGTCCGCTCTCGCTGGTCCGTTGCCCGCAGGGCTCTACGGGTCCGTGCTTCTTCCAGAAGCACCACGCCGACACACTGGGCGAACATGTCCACGCGGTCACGCTGGAAGAGAAGGGCGGCGACGATGCGGAGTACATCTACGTGGACGACGTGCGCGGCGTGCTCGAACTCGTGCAGATGAACACCCTCGAGTTCCATCCCTGGGGCTCCCGGTCAGACGACCCCGACAAGCCCGACCGGATGATCTTCGACCTCGATCCGGCGCAGGGCGTGGCATGGAAGGAGGTGGTCGCCGGGGCGCGCATGATCCGCGAACGCCTCTCGGACGCGGGCTTGGAGAGCTTCGTTCGCGCGTCCGGCGGAAAGGGCCTGCACGTGGTAGCGCCGATTCGCCGCGGGCCGTCCTGGGAGAAGGTGAAAGCCTTCTGCGAAGGCGTCGCCGATGCGCTCGTGGCGGAGAAGCCGAAGCTTTACATCGCCGAGGCCAGCAAGGCCAAGCGCGAAGGCCTGATCTTCATCGACTGGCTGCGCAACACCCGCGGGGCGACCAGCGTCACCGGCTGGTCGTTGCGTGCGCGTCCCGGCGCGCCCGTGGCGATGCCGTTGCGTTGGGAGGAAATCGCCCGCCTGAAGAGCGGCGGGGCCTTCGACATGAAGAAAGCGCTGAAGCGGGCGAAGACGCTGGAAGCGGATCCCTGGGAAGGGATCGCTTCCTTGAAGCAGACGCTGCCGTAGGTAGAGCCGCGCGCGGCGAAATTCAGTTCCCCTGCATCCGGCGCAACGAAGCCATCACCTCATAGCACGCGCCCATGGTGTGGTAATCCGTCTTGCCGGCAGGGCTCTTCTCGTCGTCGTACTTCTCGTTGTTGCGCTTGAGGATGCGGTACCACGCGCCGTACTTGTGATCGACGAGGTGTTCCCAGCTGTAGGCCCAGATCCTTTCGTACCACTCGTCGTACTTCTTCTCGCCGGTGGTCTCGAACAGCAGCTGCGCCGCGGCGAGGGACTCGGCCTGCACCCAGAAGTACTTGTCGTCGTCGCACACCTCGCCTTCCGGGGCGAAGCCATAGGCGATGCCGCCGTATTCCTTGTCCCAGGCCTTGTCCAGCGCCTCATCGAAGAGGTGCTTCGCGGTGGGAACGAGCCAGTCCTTGTGCCGCGGCGTGCCCTTGGTGTAACGCTCCAGCATCATCAGGAGCTTGGCCCATTCGGTCTGGTGACCGGGCTGGAAGCCCCACGGACGGAACAGGTGCTTGGGGTTGTCGAGGTTGTATTCCCAGTCGATCGACCAGTCCTCGTGGTAGTGCTCCCAGATCAGCTTCTGCGGCGTGAGCGCGGCCTGGCGCTGGGTCATGTTGTTGGCCAGGAGCATGGCGCGATCGAGGTAACGGTCGTCCTTCGTGGCTTCCCACGCGGCGATCATCGCCTCGGTCATGTGCATGTTCGCGTTCTGCCCGCGGTAGCCGGTGAAGTTCCAGTCCTTGTCGGCTTCGTCGCGGTAAAGGCCGTGCGCCGGCTCCCAGTAGCGCTGCTCGAGCAGGTTCCAGATCTCGTCCTGCCAGCCGCGCGCCTCGTCGAACCCGACCTTCACGCCGCAGGAATAGGCCAGCAGCATGAAGGCCAGGCCGTAGCAGTGGTTCATCTGGTCGTCGCGCTTGCCGTCGGCGATCGTCCAGGCGTAGCCGCCGGTTTCCGGATTGCGGTGGACCTCGCGCAGGTACTTCAGCCCGTGCATGGCGAGTTCCTTGTCCTCGGGCTTGTGGAACTCGAGGTAGGCCATCGCATGGTTGAAGACGAAACGCGTGCTGGACACGAGGTGACGATGGCTGCGGTCGTATACCGAACCGTCGTCCTTGAAGTAATGGAAGAAGCCGCCGGCGGGATCGACTTCGTTCGGCTTGTAGAAGGCCATCGTCTTCGCGACGTGGTCGCGCAGCACATCGACGGAATGGAAATCGGGGAGGGGGACGGTCGTCATGCGTGTTGCTCCATGAAGGCCTTCACTTCGGCCTGATCGGGAATGGCGGTGAACGAGCCCTTGCGGGTGGCGGTGATCGCGCCGCACGCGGCGGCGAAGCGGATCAGCCCGATGAGGCGTTCCTCGTCCTGGATGAGCGCGTCGAAGCGCTCCGGCGTGACGCCTTCCGCGGCGAGCCGCGAGAGCAGGCCGCCCACGAAGGCATCGCCGGCGGCGGTGGTATCGACGGCGTCCACCGTGTAGCCAAGCAGCGTGCCGCGCGCGGAGCGGGTGAACCAGCGCATGGGCTCGGCACCGTCGGTCACCAGCAGCAGGCGTGCCTTGCCGCGCCACAGGCGCTCGAGCACGGCGTCGTCGGAGCCGGCGCCGGCGTGGATGAAGGCGAACTCCTCCGCGCTCAGCTTGATCACGTCGGCCTCGTGCAGGGCCTCCCACAGGCGGGGCAGGGGAGCCTCGTCGCGTGGCCAGAGCGCGGGGCGCAGGTTCATGTCGAAGCTGACCAGTGCGCCGGCGGCACGCGCGCGGCGCATGCCTTCGACGGTGGTCGCGGCAATCGCGGCCTCGGTCAGGGAGTTGGAGCAGACGTGGAAGATGCCGAGGCGGTCGAACGCGCCATGGCGGAAGTGCTCGGGACGGAACAGCAGGTCCGCGGCGGGCGGCCGGTAGAAGCTGAAGCTGCGGTCGCCCTTGTCGTCGTGCGCGACGAAGGCAAGCGCAGTGCGCGCCTCGTCGGTGCGCGCGACATCCTCCGTTCCCACGCCGAGTTCGGTGAGGCTTTTCAGCAGGAAATCCCCGAACATGTCTCGCGAGAGCATGCCGGCGAAACGGGCGTGTCCGCCGAGGCGCGCCGCGGCGACGGCGACATTGGCCGGCGCGCCGCCGGCAAAGGGAACGAAGGCGGGAGGCTGACCGGCGCCGCCCTGGGGCTGTGCGTGGAAATCGATCAGCGCCTCGCCGAAGCAGAGGATGGAAGACATGCTACGGCCTGTCCTTAGGGGCGGGTAAGAAAACGCGAGGGCCGGCCTGGACCGGCCCCCGGATGAAGAAAACGATCAACGGGTGGCGACCGGCACGTTGCGCACCTTCGAACCGCTGAGACCGTAGAACACGATGTACGCGTAGCAGATCAGCGGGATGAAGAAGGCATGCTGCAGGCCGATCTGGTCGGCGATGACGCCCTGGATCCAGGGGATCAGCGCGCCACCGACGATGGCCATGATGAGCAGGCTGGAGGCCTTGCCGGTGAGCGGGCCCATGCGTTCGATACCGAGCGAGAAGATCGTCGGGAACATGATCGAGTTGAACAGGCCGATGGCGACGATGCTGTAGACGGCGACGGTGCCCGTCGTCGACATCGTGGTGATCACCAGCAGGCCGTTGATCACGGCGAACACGGCCAGCAGCAGGCGCGGCGAGAACCGGGCGAGCAAGGCGGAGCCGATGAAGCGGCCGACCATCGCGCCGCCCCAGTAGAAGGCCACGTGACTTGCGGCCACTGCACCCGACATGTTGCCGATTTCGGGCAGTTCGAGGTAGTTGATCATGAAGCTGCCGATGGCGACCTCACCACCAACGTAGAAGAAGATGGCCAGCACGCCGAAGAACACGTGCGGCGTCTTGAGCGCGTCCATCAGCGAGTGGCGGCTGTCGTCGGCCTTCTCGGTGGTTTCCTCGAGGGCGGGCAGGTTGAACAGGTACACGCCGATCGCCAGGAGCACCAGCACCACGGCCAGGCCGATGTACGGGCCTTGCACCGTGCCGGCTTCGTGGGCGCGGTAGGCGATCTGCTCCGCGGCGTTCATCTTTGCGATGTCGGCGCTGCTCTTCACCTCGCTGGAGAGGATGAGGAAGCCGCCGAAGAACGGCGCGAGGAACGTACCGAAGGAATTCAGCGCCTGGGCGAGGGTGAGGCGGCTGGAGCTGGTCTTCTCGGGACCGAGCAGGGCCACGTAGGCATTTGCCGCCACCTGCAGCACCGTGATGCCGGTAGCCAGGATGAACAGGGCGCCGAGGAAGAACCCGTAGATGCGCATGCCGGCGGCGGGCCAGAACAGCGCGGCGCCGATGCCGGCGATGATGAGGCCGGCGACGATGCCCCGCTTATAGCCGAGCGACGCGACAAGCTTGCCGGCGGGCAGCGACATGATGAAGTACGCGCCGAAGAACGTGAACTGGATAAGCAGCGCCTGCGCGTAGTTCAGTTCGAACACGGCCTTCAGGTGCGGAATGAGGATGTCGTTCAGGCAGGTCAGGAAGCCCCACATGAAGAAGATCGTCGTCATCACGCCGAGCGCGAGCGGGAAATAGGTGTAGCGGTCGTCGCCGGGTGTCGCGGCGGACGGCGAGTTGGGCGATGGCGTGTAACCGGTGGCCATGGGGCGCTCCATTGTCAGGTTCAGGGGGAGGACGGAGGACAGCTGCTTTCGCGTACGACCAGCCTTACCGGCGCGATCGTATAGGCAGCTTCCGTCTCGGGATTGCCAAGTCTTTCGAGGATGAGTTCGGCGCTGCGACGTCCCAGGCCACGCGGGTCCACCGCGATGGTGGTGAGGGGCGGCACGCACACCGAGGCTTCAGCGACGTCGTCGAAACCGGTCAGGGCGAAATCTTCGCCCGGACGGCGGCCTCGCTTCGTCAGGCCAAGCATAAGCCCCAGCGCGACCGCGTCGTTGTAGCAAACCGCCGCCGTAGGCGCCGGATCGCGCGCGAACAGCGCGCCGGTCTGGCGAGCCGCTTCAAGACGCGTCGGCGCGCTCTCGATAAGCCAGGCTGGATCGACCTTCAGGCCGGCATCGCGCATCGCCCCCGCATAGCCCCGGCGGCGTTGTTCCACCGAACTGGAATCGCGGTGGCCACCGAAGAAGGCGATGCGCTGGTGGCCGAGACTGATGAGATGTTCCGTAGCGAGGCGCGCGCCGTGCTCGTTGTCCATTTCGAGCGTGTCCCAGCGGTGGGCGCCGTCGTCGTCGGGCAGCTCGCGGTTGAAGACGAGCAGGGGCGTATGCATCCCCACGGCCGCCAGCACCTGGTCGCCCTCGCTGCCTTCGGCCGGCGAGAGGATGATGCCGGCGGGACCATGCTCGATCAGGGAATTCAGCACGGCCTGCTGGCGCACCGGCGATTCGCCGGTATTGCCCAGCAGGGTGACGTATCCGGCGCTGGCCAGGGCCTCGTCGGCACCGGCGGCGAATTCGGCGAAGAAGGGGTTGCCCAGGTCGTTGATGACCAGGCCGATGCTCGAGGAGGTACGCCGGCGCAGATTGGCGGCCGCGCGGTTATAGACGTAGCCCTGGCGCTTCAGTTCGGCCTCCACCCGGGCCCGGGTGACCGAGTTCACCAGCGGGCTGCCTCGCAGCACCAGCGAGACGGTCGCCCGGGAGACGTCGCAGCCCTGTGCGATATCGGCGAGCGTCACCTTGCGGCGCTGCGGGGTATTCCTCGACATCGGAACTCCTTCAAACGATCTAAACCCGGCGATCATCGCGCGGGGGGGCCAGGGATGCATCACGCACTGCAACATGCGCGAATACGCTATCTTTGCTACGTTCGACGCGTTTGTCACGATCCAAATGATCGGGACCCGCCATTCGTCCACCCGAGGGGAACCCACGATGTCGAGAACCACCCGCCTGCGCCGGGGCCTGCTGGCCGCCGCCCTGACCCTGGCCCTCCCGGCCCTGTCCGCCGCGGCCCCAGCCGGCAAGGCCGACAGCGCCTTCGCAGCGGTGGACCCCCTGATCGGGACGGGCGGCGACGGCCACACCTTCCCGGGCGCCACGGTGCCGTTCGGCATGATCCAGCTCTCGCCGGATACGGCCATGCCGGACTTCAAGCACGCGTACAAATGGGCCGCAGGCTACCAGTACGGCGATTCCAGCATCCTGGGTTTCTCCCATACGCACTTCTCCGGCAGCGGCCATTCCGACCTGGGCGACGTGCTCGTCATGCCCATCGCCGGCGATGTGAAGCTGGACCCCGGTTCCCCCGACCAGCCCGGTAGCGGCTATCGCTCGCGGTTCGACCACAAAAGCGAGAAAGCCGAGGCAGGGTACTACGCCGTCACGCTGGCCGACTACGGCGTGCGTGCCGAGCTGACCGCCGGGGCCCGCGTGGGCTGGCACCGCTATACCTTCCCCAAGGGCAAGCCCGCCCACCTGCTGCTCGACCTGCGCCCCAGCATCTACGACTACGACGGCAAGGTGCTCTGGTCCTCGCTGCGTGTGCGCGCGGACGGCACGGTCACCGGCGGCCGCACCACCCGCGGCTGGGCCCCGGGTCGCCAGCTTTATTTCGCCATGCGCTTCAACCAGCCGCTGTCCTCGCGGAGCCTGAAGAACCGGGAGAAGGACGTTCCCTACAGGGGCTTCGCCGGTCCGGGCAACCGCGCCGACGACAACGATGCCATCAGCGGCCGGGCGCTCGAAGGCGTGTTCGACTTCGGCGACCTCGGCAAGCCGCTGATCGTCAAGGTCGCTGTGTCCTCGGTGAGCGAGGACAATGCCGTGGCCAACCTCGACAAGGACGGTGCCGGCTTCGACTTCGATGCCCGCCGGGCCGAAGCCCGCCAGGCGTGGGAGAAGGCGCTGTCGTCCGTGGACGTGCAGGCGCCGGCGCAGACCCGCAAGACGTTCTATACGGCGCTGTACCACGCGATGATCGCGCCGGGCCTTTCCATGGACGTCAACGGCGAATACCGCGGCCCCGACAACCAGGTGCATACGGCCAAGGGCTTCGACTTCTATTCCACCTGGTCGCTGTGGGACGTCTATCGCGCCCAGCAACCGCTGATGACCCTGCTGGAGCCGGAAAAGAGCAACGACTTCGTCAGCTCCCTGATCGCCGCTCGCCAGGCCAGCCCGTTCGGCATCCTGCCGGTCTGGGCTTACCAGGGCATGGAAACGTGGTGCATGATCGGCTACCACGCGGTGCCCGTGATCGCCGACGCCTATATGAAGGGCATCCGCGGCTACGACGCCAACGCCGCCCTGGAGGCGATGGTCGCCAGCGCCACGTACGGTCCGTACGGTGGCCTCGACGACTACATGAAGCTCGGCTACGTGCCGATCGACCGCCAGCCGGAAGCCGCCTCCAAGACCGTCGAATACGCGTTCGACGACTGGTCGCTGGCGCAGATGGCCAAGGCCATGGGCAAGGACGATGTCGCCGCCACCTTCATGAAGCGCGCCGGCAACTGGAAGAACAGCTTCGACACGAAGACGGGCTTCCTCCGCGCCCGCAAGAGCGACGGCAACTATCGCGAGCCGTTCGATCCGTCGTCGGCCGGCTACGGCACCGATTACACCGAAGGCAACGCCTGGCAGTACTCCTGGTACGTGCCGCAGGACGTCGCCGGCCTCATGGCGGCGCTGGGCGGAAAGGACGCGTTCGTGAAGAAGCTCGACCAGGTGTTCGATGTGAAGGTGGACCCGAAGTCGTTCGCGCACGTGGAAGACATCACCGGACTGATCGGCTGGTATGCGCACGGCAACGAGCCGAGCCACCAGGTGGCCTATCTCTATGACTATGCCGGCCAGCCCTGGAAGACCCAGGAGCGCCTGGTGAAGATCATGCAGACGCAATACACCCCGACGCCCACCGGCCTGGTCGGCAACGACGACCTCGGCCAGATGTCGGCCTGGTACATCTTCACCTCGCTGGGCTTCTACCCGGTGGCGCCGGGCAGCAACCAGTACGTGATCGGCCGACCCTTCGTCGAGAAGGCCACGCTCAAGCTGGCCGGCGGCAAGCAGTTCACGGTATCCGCCGACCATCTGGATGCCAAGCATCCGTACGTGGGCAAGATCACCCTCAACGGCAAGCCGCTGGAGCGCACCTTCATCCGTCACGAAGAAATCGTGGCGGGCGGCGAACTGCATTTCTCGATGCAGGAAACCCCGGCGAAGGATTGGGCTACGGGCCAGGGCGCGCAGCCGTATTCGATGAGCGATCAAGCCAACTGAGGAGCTTGTTGCCGTCACGAGGGCTTCACGGCCTCTTCGGCATTAAGCACGCCTCCATCCGGACGGGTACGCCTTCCTTTCTCGCCATGCGGGGGAGGAGGGCGTGCCCGTCCTCGTCTACAATGAACGTCCGTCCTTGGCAGGAGTCGTCGTGGGGATGACGAAGGCATGATCGAACGCATCGGACTGCGCTGGCGCCTCGTCGGCTTGCTCGCTGCCGTGCTCGTGATCGTGGCGCTGCCCTACGTCGTCACGCGCTCGAGCTCAGAAGAGGCGCTCAATTCCCGGGACTGGGTCAGTCACACGGCCGAGGTGAAGGCGAGCGTCTACCAGCTCGCCGAGATCCTGCGCAGCAGCGAAGCCGCGATGTACGCCCGTCTGGCCGGCGCGTCCGACAACGGGCCGCTCGAGGAGCGCCTGCAAGCACCGCGCAAGGTGGTCCCCGGCATCCTCTCGGCACTGCGTGAAATGACCCGCGACAACCCGGAGCAGGTGGCCCGGCTGGGTGCGCTCGAATCCATCGCCGCCGGACGTATGGCCCTCACCGAACAGGCCTTGCAGCGCCTGCGCGCCGGCGACCGCGCCGGCGCGCTCGCCTCCATGGAAGACGCCCGGCAGCTCTTTCCCATCCGCTCGCAGATCGACGCCGTCCTGGCGGACGAAACCAAGCTGCTCGATGCGCGACGCGGCCGTGCCCAGAAGCTGGCGAACAACAACCGGCTGGTGCTCCTCGTGGCCGCGCTCGCCCAGATCGCACTGCTCGGCATCGTGGTGGTCGTTTCGGAACGCCAGATCGCCATCCGCCTCGCCGCGGAATCGCGCGTGGCCGATGCGGTGAAGCGCTCGCAGCTCATCGTGCAGGCCGTGCGCGAGCCGATCGCGATGCTCGACCGGCAACTGCGCACCCTGCTGGTCAACACGGCTTTCGCCGAGCTCTACGGTTACGACCCGGAGCGGGACGACAAGCTACCGCTGAGCGAGATCGGCGACGGCGCATGGACCGACACGGCGCTGTTGCAGCGCCTCAGCGATGTGATCACGCGCGATCGCGAACTGTGGGACTACGAACTGACCCAGCGCACCGTCGACGGCATCGACCGCTTCGTGGTGATCAATGCGCGCCGCATCGAGCAGCCGGACAGCGACGACCCGGCGCTGCTGGTGACGGTAAGCGACATCACCGCGCGTGCCCTGGTCGAGCAGAAGGTCATCGAACTGAACCGCCAGCTGGAAGGCAAGGTGGAACAGATCTCCGATGTGAACAGGGAACTGGAGGCCTTCAGCTACTCGGTGTCGCACGACCTGCGTGCGCCGTTGAGGCACATCTCCGGATTCGCCGGCAAGCTCGAGGCGCAACTGGGCGATCAGGCCGACGACCGCGCGCGCCACTACATCGACGTGATCATCAGCTCGTCGCGCCGCATGGCCCAGTTGATCGACGATCTACTGGTGTTCTCCCGCCTCGGCCGCGGCGCCCTGCGCCTGCAACCCGTGGACATGCAATCCCTGGTGGACGAGGCGCGCGCCCTGGTGGAAACCGACGCGCGCGGCCGTCGCATCGAATGGAAGATCGCACCCATGCCGATCGTGATAGGCGACGAGAACATGTTGCGCACGGTCTGGCAGAACCTGCTCGGCAACGCGGTGAAATACACCGGCCAGCGCGAAGTCGCGACGATCGAAGTCGGCGTGAACCGCCTCCCGGCCGGCGACTACGAATTCAGCGTGCGCGACAACGGTGCCGGTTTCGACATGCAATATGCCGGGAAGCTGTTCGGCGTGTTCCAGCGCCTGCACCGGGCTTCCGAATTCCCCGGCAACGGCATCGGTCTTGCCAACGTACGACGCATCATTGCGCGCCACGGAGGGCGTACCTGGGCCGAAGGCGAAACAGGCGTCGGCGCCACTTTCCATTTTTCATTGCCGGCCTCGGATCTTCCGGGCGCCAGAACGGGTGACACATGAACAAGCGCGACCTGCGCACGATCCTCCTCGTCGAAGATTCCATGGCCGATGCCGAGATGGCCATCGACGCCCTGCGCGAGGCCAACCTCGCCAATCCCATCGTCCACCTCGAGGACGGCGTGGACTGCCTCGACTGGCTGTACCGCCGCGGCGCCTATGCCGACCGCGCCGAGGGCGACCCGGCCGTGATCCTGCTGGACATCAAGATGCCGCGCATGGACGGTCTCGAGGTGCTCAAGCAACTGCGCACGGACGAGGAGCGCTGGAAGCGTCTGCCGGTGGTCATCCTCTCTTCCTCGCGCGAGGAAAGCGACCTCGCCCGCAGTTGGGACCTCGGCGTGAATGCCTATGTGCTGAAGCCCGTGGACGTCCAGCAGTTCTTCACCGCCGTGCAGACGCTCGGTCACTTCTGGGCCGTGCTCAACCAGCGTCCGGACGGCGATTGAGGGAAGTGGGGCGGAGGTATGACTGACATAGGCGGACAATTGCAGAAGGTGAGGATCCTCCAGGTGGAGGACAACGCGTTCGACGCGGAACTCGTGCAGGGCGAGCTGGAACAGGACGGCATCGACTTCGACGTGCAACTCGTCGACAGCGAGGAGGCTTATGTCGCCGCCCTCGACGGCTTCCAGCCCGACATCGTCCTGTCCGACCTCAGCCTGCCCGCTTTCAGCGGCGAGCGCGCGCTGCGCATCCTGCGTGAGCGCTCCACCGATATCCCCTTCATCTTCATCTCCGCCACGCTGGGCGAGGAAGCCGCCATCGAGGCGCTGCGCAACGGCGCCACCGATTACATCCTGAAGCACAACACGGCCCGTCTCGCTACCGCGGTGCGCCGTGCGCTGCGCGAGGCCGAGGAGCAGCGGGCGCGCAAGCGCGCCGAGTTCGAACTGATTCGTGCGCAGCGTTTCGAAAGCCTCGCGCTGCTGGCCGGCGGCCTCAGCCACGACCTGCGCAACCTGCTGCAGCCTTTGCTGCTCGCCGGCGACACGCTGGAAGACTATGCGGACGATCCGCGCCTCGCGCGCCTGGGCAAGCTGGTGCGCGATTGCGGACGGCGAGGATTGGAGATGGTTTCCTCCATGCTGTCGTTCGCGCGCGGCGCCCGGCGTGCCGAGCAGGTGAAGCTCGGCGCACTGATCGAAGCGCTGAACCTGCTCCTGCAGGGCAGCGTGCCCCGCACGGTGCAGATGGAAGTAGATATCTTCGATCCCGACGTGGCTTTCGAGGGCAACCATACCGAATTGCAGCAGTGCCTGCTGAACCTGTGCCTCAATGCCATCCAGGCCATGCCCGATGGCGGCAAGCTCAGGGTCGAGACCGACGTGGTGAGCCTGACCGACGATTTCTTTGTCGAAGCCGAGACGGTTTCCCCAGGGCGTTACCTGCGCCTCTCGGTGATGGATACCGGCGAGGGCATGCCGCCGGAGGTGCTGGATCGCCTGTTCGAACCGTTCTTCACCACCAAGCCCGCGGGTACCGGGCTCGGCCTGCTTTCGTGCAAGCGCATCGTCGCCAGCCATGGCGGTCTCATGCGCGTGCGCAGCCAGCCCGGCGAAGGCACCGAGTTCCATCTCTACCTGCCGCTTCGCGCGGAGGACTCCGACCAGCTCGATCCCCAGGTCATGGACGCGAGCCTGCAAGGCGAAGCCGAACGCGTACTGGTTGTGGTCGAGGAAGCGGTGCAGCTCTCGCTGCTCGTGGACACACTCGACGCCTATGGCTACCAGGCAGGCGCAAGCCAGAGCGGTACGGCGGCGCTCCAGTGGATCGAGGCGCACGGCGTGCCCGACCTCGTGGTGATGGACGCCGACATGAACCTCTTCACCGGCGTGCGCACGCTCGCCGCGCTCCTCGAC
The DNA here is from genome assembly GCF_056755555.1 of Luteibacter sp. SVR4-7G. Classification (NCBI taxonomy): domain Bacteria; kingdom Pseudomonadati; phylum Pseudomonadota; class Gammaproteobacteria; order Lysobacterales; family Rhodanobacteraceae; genus Luteibacter; species Luteibacter sp. SVR4-7G. Next base: position 109,745 of record NZ_JBPGXO010000001.1, read on the forward strand.
CATGGCTACACCGGCACGGTGCTGCTGCTGGCCCGCCCCGATTCGCCGCCGAACTTCGACGAGCTGCCGCCGCTCGAGCACCTGTACGTGATCGAGAAGCCGGTGCAGTCGAGGGGGTTGTTGCGGAAAGTCCGCGAGGCGCTGGATGCGAGCGAGGGGAAGCGCTGAGGTCCTCGCTCCTAGGAATTTATCCCGGTTGACTTCGCTGTCGGGCGCTCGCTAGATTTTGCGAATGCCGGCACGCGCCGGTGCACAGGGGAACAGGGAATGGGTCTGGACGTGCATGGCGCGGCGACTGGCTGCGCGCGTATTCGTGGGCGCGTGGCGCTCCGCCTTGCCACCATGGTGGCTTCGTTTTTTCTTCCTGTACTGGCGGCTCACGCGCAGTCCCAGCCGGCGTCCAGCCCGGAGGATGAGTACAAGAAGCTCATCAAGGTGAGCGAGGATATCCAGCCACTCGGGGAAACGCCCTTTGGCGAGCGAATCAGCCTGTACGACGGCAGCCTGTCGTTTGAGCAGACCGACATCTCCTTCCCCGGACAGGGGCCGACCATCACGCTCGGGCGGGTGTTCAACCTGCATACCGCGGATGAGCGTCGCGAACAGCAGTACCGGGCGTTCGGCGACTGGGACATCGACATCCCGCTGATCACGACGATCACGCCCATCAAGTCCGGCATTCGAGTTGGTTGGCTCGTAAATGCGACGAACAAGAAGGCGATCTGCAGCAGCTTCACCTTGCCGCCGAGCGTGGCCGGTATCGGAGGCGACACGACGCGGGCCGACTGGGAGCCCGACAGCTGGTGGCAGGGGTACCAGATGCACGTTCCGGGTCAGGGATCGCAGGAGCTGCTGCGCCGGTCGGCCGCCAATACCGCGGCACCTGGCGGTAACCCCGCGGCATATCCCATCGTCACCAAGCAGGACTGGTCAATCGGCTGCCTTGCGCAGACGGTCAACGATCCTGCGACGGAAGGTTTTCTGGCGATCGCTCCCGACGGCACGAAATACTACTTCAACCGCCTGTCGTACCGTTCCATGCCAGGCGTCAGCCGGCCCACCAATTCCGGCCCGGGTTTCGCGCTGGCGCGCACGGACGGCATGATGTCGCCGATGGCGGCGCTGGATGACATCCTCAATCGTGAGGAAGGGCGGATGCTTGTAACCCGTGTCGAAGATCGTTTCGGCAACGGCATCAACTACAGCTACGACGGCAACCATCACCTCACGAGCATCGACGGCGATGATCAGCGGCATGTCACGATTTCCTACGGCGCCGACGGGAATCGCATTTCCAGCATCACCATGCAAGGTGGGGCCGCTGGCACGCGAACCTGGCAGTACGCCTATACACAGGTCGGCCCGATTTACCAACTGACCACGGTGACGCAACCCGACGGATCGCGCTGGACCTATGACCTCGCGAGCTTCAATACGGCCTTCGTGGACATGCGCTTGTCAGCCGGAAATTGCAATGCGATCGGGACGCCATCGAACCTGGGTACCTCGTACACGTCCTCGATGACTCACCCATCGGGCTTGTCCGCCAGCTTCACCGTCACGCCGGTCAAGCGCGGCCGCTCATACGTGCCGCAGGAGTGCAAGGCCGGTCCCAACATGCCAGCTACGCCCAATGGTGTCGGGACGCACGCTGCCATACCGAATGCCTCGTACAGCATGGCCATCGTCCAGAAGCAGTTTTCTGGTGCCGGCATCGGCACGCAGACTTGGCAGTACGCGTACTCGCCCTCGAACGAAAGCTGGTCGATCAATTGCTCGGCGGGATGTGTGACCTCCGTTTGGACGCGGGTGCAGTACCCGGACGGCCATATGGAGCGTAGTACCTTCAGCAACCACTACGACTATAGCGAGAGCTTGTTGTTGTCGGAGGAAGTGTTCGATGGTGCGGCCGACGCCTCCCGCCGACGGAAGTTCGTGCAATACGCGTATGTAAATCCAAACCCTGCCGTGGATGGCCGCGCCGCAGCCTATCCAGCACCATGGGGATCGACTCGCGCTCGCCTGAACTCGGACCAGATGGAGAAAAAGTTCCCGATGGCCTCGCAGGTCGTGCAGATCAATGACGACCCGAGCCCAGGCGACTCATACACCTGGAATGCGGTGTCGTTCGATGCCTTCGCACGTCCGGTGGACGTGCAGCGGTACAGCAGCGCCGGCTACGGGGTCCAGGAAAGAACCAGTTTCCAGGATGACTATGCGCATTGGGTCCTTGGCTTGCCCTTGCAGACGACCAATGTGACGACAGGAGAGCAAGTCAGCCGGAACGTCTACGATGCGAATACCCTGACCCTGTCCGAGCGCTACCGTTTCGGCCGCAAGGTGATGGGCTACGCCTTCAATGCCCAAGGCCAGCTTGTCGGGTTCACGGACGGCAATAGCCACACGACGACCTTAGGCAGCTACAAGCGGGGCATACCCCAGTCGATCAGCTATCCGGACGGTACCTCGCAGTCGCTGGTGGTGGACGACCTCGGCCAGATCAGGTCGATCACGAACCAGGCCCAGGCGACCACGTCGTATGCCTACGACGCGATCGGTCGCCTGGCGAGCATCACCTATCCGGCAGGAATGAACGCCAAGGTGTTCAGCTATGGCTATATCACCAGCGCGGAGCGCGACATACCCGCCAACCACTGGCGTCGATCGGTCACCCAGGGCAACAAAGTCCAGATGACCTACTTCGATGCCATGCTGCGACCGATCATCAACGATACCTACCGAAGCGATGGTGCACTTTATACGAGTGCGCGTACCGACTATGACTGGAAGGGCCGAAAGACATTCCAGTCGTACCCTTACGATACCGCTTACGTCATTTCTTTGATGGGCTACGGCGTGCTGACCAGATACGACGCCTTAGGTCGCCCGATCCAGTCCTTCCAGCATTCCGAACTGGGCGACCTTCTGACTAAGACGGAGTACCTTGCCGGAGCGTCGAAGAGGGTTACAGATCCGAAGGGCAACGCCACCACGAGCTGGTACCAGGTATTCGACCAGCCCTCGTACGATACCGTCGTGAAGGTCCAGGCGCCGGAAGGCGTCGTACAGACGATCCAGCGCGACGTCTACGGCAACCCGCTGTCGATCACGCAGGGCGGCGCAGGACAGTCGGTGACCAAGACCATGACCTACGACGCCTGGCACCGCCTGTGCCGTACGTGGGAGCCGGAATCCGGCAGCGAGATCATGGCCTACGACGGTGCCGACAACCTGGCATGGAGCGTGTCCGGCGCGTCATTCAACCTGGCCGGCGCCTGCGGCCAGGACCAGGTCGCCGAAGAATCCAAAACCGTACGTGCTTACGACGGAATGAACCGCGTGACGTCGGTGCTCTACCCGGTCGGCACGGCGCCAAGCACCTTCACCTATGACGCCCTGGGTAATCCGGCTACCGCGACCTCGGGTAACGTGAGCTGGACCTTCGGTCACAATGCGCTGAGCCAACTCACCGCCGAAGTACTCTCGTTGGACGGCTGGATATGGGGCCTGGGCTATGGCTACGATGGGAACGGTGCATTGAGCACCGTGCGCTATCCGGACGAGGAGATCGTCGCGTACAACCCCGATGCCCGGGGCCGGCCGACGACGGTCGGGGGGTACGCCAGCGGGATCAGCTACTTCCCGGATGGCGACGTGGCTTCGTACTACATCGGGAACGGCGGCGTCTATTCGGCCGAAAAGAACGCGCGCAACCTGCTCGCCAACTTCACTTACGGCAAGGGCGGCGTGCCGACCGTAAGCGAGGATTTCACGTATGACGGCAATGGCAATGTCAGCCGGATAGATGACGTTTCGGGGAGCAACCAGCGCACCAAGGCAATGAGCTATGACGGCCTCAATCGCTTGCTGTCCGGGACGGCGAGCAATTTGTGGGGTACCGAGAGCTATACCTACGATACGCTCAACAACATTCGCACGTTGACCAACAGCAGCGGCACCAATACGTACAACTACGACGGCTCCAACCTGCTGGCCTCGATCAGCAACGGCGCCGCACCGATCCATTCCTTCCAGTACGACGGCCGCGGCAATACTGTGGCCAAGGATGGGCAGGTGCTCAATTTCGACCTCGCCAACCGGTTGACCTCGATCCCGGGCAAGGGCCAGTACACCTACGATGCCGCCGGGCGCCGCGTGAAGAAGGTCACTCCAGCAGGCACGACATACTACGCGTACAACAGCGCTGGCCAGTTGATGTGGGAGGTCGATCCCAGCACTCGGCTGGGCAGCAACTACGTATACCTGGGCAAGAAACTCATCGCGAAGTCGACCGAGAATATCGACATCCTGCATCCAAGCCAGGTAAAGACGACGCTTTCCATCCTGGGTGTGCCAAGGCTGTCGACCGATGGCTCGACGATCGACGTTACCCTGGATATCGCCAACAACGGCAACCGGCCGCTCACGTCCAACAGCCAGTACCCGGTGCAGATGGGGTACCACCTGATCGATGCGGCCGGCGCATCGACCCAGCCGGAAGCCGGGGTGAACCTGCCGGCGGATATCCCGGTAGGTGGGCATGGCTCGATCACCATACACGTGGCCGCGCCGGCCGTGCTCGGTACGGGGAAGAAGATCCGTTTCAGTCTGTTGCAGTCGGGCGTCGCCTGGTTCCAGGACTGGTCCGGAAACATAACCGCGGATGCCGGTCCGTACTCGGCCTGTCCGACGGCGGGCACCGGCAACCTGTGCAACAACGTCACGGGACTGACGCAGCAGCAGGTAAATGTCACGCTGACGATTACGAGCGCTCCCACCTTGTCGGCCGACGGTCAGAACGCGCTGACCACTGTGGACATCGCCAACCACGGCACGGTCACGCTAGCGTCAGCCTCGCCGCATCCGGTTCAGCTCGGCAATCACCTGATTGACGCTGCGGGCACACTGGTCCAGAACGACATCACGCGTGCGCCGATACCCGAGATTGCCCCGGGACAGCATGCGGCCGTCACGATCTCCACGCCCTCGTCGCTCCTGCTTGGTAGCGGGCGCCGGGTGCAGTTCGAGCTCGTGCAGGAAGGGCTGCATTGGTTCAGGGATTTCGGGTTCGCGCCACTCGTCGCCGGTCCCTATGTCACCCTCGGCGGTGCGACGAGCAGCATCACCGGCAGCTTTGCCTTGAGCTGGCAGGCCATTCCCGGTGCGACGTCATACACCCTGCAAGAGAGGCTCAACAACGGCGCATGGACGACGGTACAAAGCTCGGCCGTTACCTCCTGGTCTGCCTCGGGCCGGGGTACCGGTGCGTACGCGTACCAGGTGCAAGCCTGTGGCCCAGGCGGCTGCGCCCCCTATGGGCCGGCCTGGGCGGTGAACGTCCTGTTGCCGCCGCCGGTCCCGGGATCGATCTCGGCGTCGGCGCCGGTGGCCGGTCCGATCACGGTGAGCTGGGCCGCCAGCGCCACGGCGACCCGCTACGTGGTGAATCAGCAGTTCAATGGCGGGGCCTGGACGACGTATTACAACGCGGCGGGCACGAGCATGGTCCTGTCGCCGGCGGCGAGCGGTACGTACGTGTATCAGGTGCAGGCCTGCAATAGCAGCGGTTGCAGCGGGTTCCAGCAAAGCAACGCGGTCGCGATTACCTTGCCGCCTGCGTCCGCTCCGCCCATTTATGGCGGCGGCACCAGTAACAGTGGTACCTACGTCATCAGCTGGAATGGCGTTGCCGGGGCCACGTATTACAACTTCTATGAAAATGCCAATGGAGCGAGCTGGGTCTGGCTTGGTAGCACACTGGCAGGTTCGTGGAACATCAGCGGGAAGGAAAACGGCACCTACTACTACACTGTACAAGCGTGCAATGCGGGTGGCTGTGGGCCATGGAGCGCGCAGGCAGTGGTCAGCGTAGCGCATATCCCATCTTCGCCCGGCTGGCCGTCCGTTTCCCAGAGCGGACCTTCCTATAAGCCCGTGGTGCTCGTGAAGTGGGGGAGCGTTCTCTACGCCACGCGCTACGAACTGCAGGAGATCCTGCCGTCGGGTTACACGCAGACCGTGCAGAACAGCTCGGCTACCAGTTGGAGTTCGTTGAAGCTCTTCACAGGGACGCTGCAATACAGGTTCCGCGCGTGCAACGACGTGGGTTGCTCGGGGTGGAGTCCGACTGTGGCCATCAATCTTGTTTCGGGGGGTTGAGCCAATGACGAGGCACATGTTTCTCGGGCGAGATTCCCGCTGGCTCTTCGGGGTTTGTTTGCTCGCGATGTTTATTTTCCAGCCTGCAAATGCGGCGAAACAAGTAACCTACTATCTCACGGATGCACAAGGGTCGCCTCTGGCTGCTACGGATGCTAGTGGCACCGTGACCGCTCGATGGGATTATGATGCGAGGGGCGGATCGATTATGGATTCGCAGGAGGTTGGATATACAGGCCATCTTGTCGATGAAGATACTGACTTTATCTACATGCAAGCGCGGTACTACGACCCTTCAACAGGGAGATTCCTGAGTGTTGATCCGCTAGCGCCAAGTCCGGGACGACTTTGGGCACTGAATAGGTACACCTATTCCAATAACAACGGCTTCCGTTATACCGATCCGACCGGAGCTTGCGGCGGCAACGGCGAAGTCTCTTCGGGGGTGCAGCGAATGCGAGATGCTTCGGATGGATGTGGTCGTCAATCAACAGCGATTGGAATCGTAACCTTCTGGTCGGGAGGCGACGGAGGTGGTGGCTCAGAGGGGGCGCAACAGAGCCGAGAGCCGAGTTGCGCAGAGCGTGACGGTTGTTTGATCGCAACGGCGATGGCTAACCAGTTCGCAAAAATGGGCGCAAAAAAATTGATCGTAAACGCAATGCCTGCAGCGATACGGCCCTGGGTATCGGCCGTATCGCGTGGTCTCTCCGTTGCGGCGCGCGCGAAGGCGTGGGGAACCGTAGCGGCGGATATTAACGATCGCACTTTCAGCGCGGCAATCGAAGATATCGAGTTCAAACAGCAAAGTGAAACATTTGGACCCACGGGAAGACAGTATCAGGGCTCGCTGATCAATTGGGGAAGGCTCGATTGGGGTCCATACGACACTCCTCAGATGAGTCTGCCGGCTGGACAGGTTTACTATAATTTTGCAACCGACAACGTCGTGAACGGACCCCGCCCATGAAGCTGCCAGCAATCGTGGTTTTCATCGTTGTCCTGCTAGTGGTTGGAAGCGCGTCCGCGGAATCGCTTTCCGCGAACATAAAGTACGGTCCTTCTGCACACACTCGATCAATACTGCTGAGAGGGGATCGCGAACTGTTTCCCTATCCAGGTACGGCAACCGACAATGCTGTCCTTGCCGGATATGATGATGTAGTAGTAAGGCTATTGGGTGATCCCACGAGGCGTAGAACTGAAGGACCTGGGGCGCTTCTTGCCGCAATACAGACGCCCAACCCGCATATCGTGGGGCTCATTCTTGCCGCTGGCGTCAGTCCCAATGACGTTGATGGTGGTGGGGCAGGCGCCCTGACTTATGCCGTTGTCACGGGTGAGAATGAGACACTTTGTTTGCTCGCGGATTATGGTATTGACCTTACTGCCGGACAGCCGCCTCATCTACCAATGCTGGCCGCTCTTGCATCGAGAAATCTCGACGCTGCTCAATTTCTGGGCTTAATTGGCTATAAGCCGGGCGAAGTTGAGCGCGGCAAGCTCCAGGAGCTTGGAAAAAAACGTGGGGAGTGGAAGCTCTGGGATGCATTGCTGGCAATAGCCGCGGACGAAGAGAAGGCGGCGAGACTATGCCAGCGCATAAATGCAGTGCCGTCTCCACCGACGCGGATCCGCTAACATGTTCTTTAGGCTGATCGTACTGGCTTCGGGTGCTGTGTTTCTCGGGAGCATATCGAACGTCTTGGCAAAAGCAGATAATGCCCATGCAGCGCCGCTTTCGAGTGAATTTAGGCGAAAGGCCGACGAAGCGATGAGAATCGGTGAAGCTTCCGGACGAACACGGGCACTTGTGTCATTAATTGAAGCGGCGACAGGGGAACAGGTCCTCCGCTTTATGCCGATACTGTTTCCTCCCGAGATCACTCGTGGGCTCCAGTCAGGACGTCTTTGCGAGGATGAGCTCACCTCGTTGAGAGCCATCTACGCAAGATATCCTGCTGATGTCGACTCCGAGCCGATTTTTCTCGCTCGCGAGGGTGGCGGATTGAAGACGGCAGCGAGAGCACTTATTGAGTGCTCCGGTTCCCATTATGAGAGTGGATATCTTCGCATTCCGTGATGACAGAATGCCGCCTGGCAGCTAGGGCTAGCGTCACATTGAAAGCTCAGGCCGGTGTTGTTATAGCCATGGCAAATGGTTCAACTTTTCTTTCTAATCGCTATAGGCGATGAAAATCGCTTAGGTAGCCCCCTGGATGATGAGGACATGTATTCCTGGTTCCTGGTCGAACGACGAGCGCGCCAGGCGGGACTGCATTGCCTGTCACCTTCAACGACTCCGCGATTTTTTGTAAAGAAGCGGCTTCGCAGAATGAGGCCGTCATTCTCCGGATGTCTTAAAGTAAGATGCGTTGGCTCGGGATCGCTACACTGCAAGCCCAAGGATCGAGTCCTGCCGCCTGGTTGATACCGCATGACGAATTCAGGAGAGGCGCGATGAGAATTCTTACGGCAGAGGAGCGTTCGCTGTTGTTGCATCTGATGCGGAAAGGTGGACTGAAGCCTCCGCTCGATTCGTGGCTCGACAACCTGCGCGTCGAAAACCTGGACAGTAGCGGGAGTAGATCGGGGTTTGTTCTCATCCGGAAGGCGGATCGCGACTATGATCGACTGATCTCCGACGTCGACTTCACGGACTCGGATGGCGTCCACGTGCTCGCTTCACTGTACGTGGATAGAGAAAGCGTCCCCTACGAAGTGGAAATCTGGAAGGTCGACGACACGCCGCTACTTACGTTGCCAATGTTTCCAAATCCCTGATCGCGGGACGCCACATGGGCATCAGTCGATGCCCAGCTTCTTCAGCTTGTACCGCAACGCCCGGAACGTAATCCCCAGCTTCTTCGCCGTCGCCGTCTTGTTATAACGCGACTCTTCCAGCGCCTTGATGATCGTGTCGCGCTCGATGTTCGAGATGTAATCCTCGAGCGAGCCGTCCGCGGCAGCGACGCTGCGCGGCGCCGGTTGCGCGGCGGCCGCGGCGAGCACGGCTTCCGTTGCGGCGACGGCGGACGGTACGACGTTGCGTTGCGGCAGCATGAGGTCGTCCGCCTCGATCGTGTCGCCTTCGCACATGGCCATCGCGCGTTCGAGGATGTTCTCCAGTTCGCGCACGTTGCCGGGGAAGTGGTAAGCCTCCAGCGCGGCCAGCGCCTCGGGCTTGAGCTTGCCGGGCGCGCCGCCCGATTCCGCGGCGAGCTGGCGCAGGATGAAGTCGGCGAGGCGCGGAACGTCGCCGCGGCGTTCGCGCAGCGGCGGCACGCGCAGCTCGATCACGTTGATGCGATAGAACAGGTCCTGGCGGAACAGGCCTTGTTCGACCAGCGCGGCAAGGTTCTTGTGCGTGGCGGAAAGGATGCGCACGTCCACCGGGATCTCGTCGCGGCCGCCGATCGGGCGTACCGCTTTTTCCTGGATGGCGCGCAGCAGCTTCACCTGCATGTGCAGGGGCAGTTCGGCCACTTCGTCGAGGAAGAGCGTGCCGCCCTGGGCGGCCTGGAACAGGCCTTCCTTGTCGGCATGGGCGCCGGTGAAGCTTCCCTTGCGGTGGCCGAAGAACTCGCTCTCCATCAGCTCGGACGGGATCGCGCCGCAGTTCACCGGCACGAAGGCACCGGCCGATCGCGGGCCCATTTCGTGGATGAGGCGCGCGACCAGTTCCTTGCCCACGCCGGATTCCCCGGCGATATACACCGGCGCCTGGTTGCGGGCGAGCTTGGCGATCTTGCTGCGCACCTCGGTCATGGCCGGGGAATCGCCGATCAGGCGCTCGGCGCCGGGCGAGGTCTTGTTTCCGGTCTCGGCCTTGCGTTCTTCGGACAGGCGCAGCGCCGTGCGGACGAGGCGGCGGAGGAGCTGGATGTCCACCGGCTTCGAGACGAAGTCGAACGCGCCCGCCTTGAGGGCGTTCACGGCGGCGTCCACGTTGCCGTATGCGGTGATCATCGCCACCGGCATGTCCGGGAAGCTGGCGGCGATCAGTTCGATGATCTCCTGGCCACTGCCGTCGGGAAGCCGCATGTCGGTGAAGCACAGGTCGTAGCGCCGCGAGGCCAGTGCGCTCCGTGCTTCGCCGACGCTCCCCACGGCGTCGACGTCGAGTTCCATTCGACCGAGGGTGATGGTCAGCAACTCGCGGATGTCCCGCTCGTCGTCGATGACCAGTACGGTCTGTTTGCTCATTGGGTCCGAAAGGTTCGGTTAATGGTCCAAATGTAACCGGCCGGGCGCGATACGCAAAGGGCGCGCTTCACGCGCGTACCGCCACGGGAGCCGCTGCGGCCGTGCGCGCGGGCGGTGTGAGGCTGATACGGAAGCAGCTGCCGCCGCCGGCCACGCGCACGTACTCGAGGGCCGCCTGGTTCGCCTCGGCCATCTGCCGGGCGAGGTAAAGGCCGAGTCCCGTGCCGTACTCGTGCGTGGTGAAGAACGGCTCGAAGATCTGCGCGGCCACCTTCGGCGGGATGCCGGGGCCCCTGTCGATCACCTCGAGCGTCGGAATGCCGGCCTCGGAATGCCTCGCCACCAGCATGACCCGGGCGGGTTCCCCGGGCAGGCGGCCGTAGCGCAGGGCGTTCTGCACGAGGTTCCAGGCCACCTGCTGCAGGTGCTGGGGGTCGGCCACGGCGGTCACGGGCTCGCTGCCGGACACGGCGCGCAGGATGTCCGAGCCCAGGTCGTTGCCCTGGCGGTACTCGGTGACGAAGTGGTGTACCCACTGGCCCAGGTCGAGCGTTTCGGGGCGCGAGCGCTCGCGCCGCGAGAGCTGCAGGATGTTCTCGATGATCTCGTTGAGCCGCGAGCAATGGTTGTTGATGATCTCGACCATGCGCAGGTCGGTGTCGTTCATGTCTGTGGATTCCGCCAGCAGCTGGGCGGAATAGTGGATGGCGGCGAGGGGATTGCGGATCTCGTGGGCGATGGAGGCGGACAGCCGGCCCAGCGAGCTCAGCGTCAGCTCCTCCGCCCGGCGCGACACCAGCGAGGTGTCGTCGAGGAAGATCAATACGTGGGAATCGTCGTTCGGCGCGAGGCGGGTGAAGCGTGGCACCACTTCGGGGGTGCCATCGGCCAGCATCGTCGCGCTCTCGTCCAGCTTGCCCGACGTGCGCCAGTGGTAGAGGCGGCGCGAGAGTTCGGGGGCGAGGCTGCCCAGGTCGCGCTGGTCCGCCGACGGGTTGCCCATCAGCATCCATGCGGACTCGTTGAGCTGGTGGATGCGGTTGCCCTCGTCGACCAGCAGCACGCCGGTCTTCATGCGCCGGATGATGAGTTCGTTCACCTGGGAAAGGTTGGCCAGGTCGATGCCGCGCTGCTCGGCCAGGGCCTCGGACGCCCGGATATTGCGGCCCAGCACGTAGCAGAGCGAGGCGCAGGCGAAGTAGGCCGCGCCGAACAGGCCGTATTCGGCCAGTTCGCGGTCCGATGGATCGGGGGTGGCCAGATCGAACACCGAATGTCCCAGCATGCCCAGCGTGGCCAGCGCCGCGAAGAACATCGACAGCCGGAAAGGCAGCAGGAGCGCGCCGGTGGCGATGTTCACGGCCAGCATCATCGCCACGCCCATGCGCACGTCGTGCATGAGCACGAGGGCCAGCAGCGCCGCGGCCACGTCCAGCGTCAGGCCGATCGACACCATCAGCACCGGCCGGTGCAGGGCATGCCGGGTACGCGCCACGATCACCAGGGCCGCCAGCAGGTAGGCGAGGGCGAAGACCCGGGCGATGACGGGTTCCGGCAGCGCCGGCCAGTTCATGTGCTCCGGGCGGAACGCGAGCGCGGTGTAGACCGCGGCCTGGCCCAGCCGGAAGTAGTTGAAAAAGAACAGTTCGTGGCGCGAGGTCGCCTGGTTCGCGCTGACTCGGGCGGCGATGGTCGACGCGGGCGTGGACACCTGGATGCTTCTCCGCGGTGGGCCCCCCGGGCCCGATATGAGGGTCCAGTATAGGGGCCCCGGCACCGGCGGCAAGCCGCTCCGGAGCCGCCATCCGCGGGCGGATGGAGCACCGCCCCTTTCCATCCGGGGCGCCTTCCGGGAAAATACGCGGCCGTATTGCGTCTTTTGCGACGCGATCGATCCCCCCTCCCCGTGCAGGCCTCACGGCCGGCGCGCTTTCACACGTTTTCTCCCGTTCGCTCGAGGTATCGAATGAATTTCCACGAGTACCAGGCTAAAGAACTGTTCGCCAAGTACGGCATCGCCGTGCCGCCGGGCAAGATTGCCAACTCTCCCGACGCCGCCGTCGATGCCGCCAAGCACCTTGGCGGCACGCAGTGGATGGTGAAGGCCCAGATCCACGCAGGCGGCCGCGGCAAGGCCGGCGGCGTCAAGTTCTGCCGTAGCCTGGACGATGTCCGCGCCGCTGCCAAGGGCATGCTCGGCACGAACATGGAAACCTACCAGTCGGCCGGCCGCGCGCTGCCGGTGAACCTGGTGCTGGTCACCGACGCGACCGACATCGCGAAGGAACTGTACCTCTCGATCCTCACCGATCGCGACACCAAGTCGATCTCGTTCATCGCCTCCAAGCACGGCGGCGTCGACATCGAGCAGGTGGCCCACGACACGCCGGAAGACATCCACACCATCGTGGTGGATTACGTCGAAGGCCTGCAGCCGTACCAGTGCCGCGACCTCGGGTTCAAGATGGACCTGAATCCGAAGCAGGTGAACCAGCTCGTCAAGATCATGATGGGCCTGTACAAGCTGTTCAACGAGAAAGACCTCGCCCTGGTCGAGCTGAACCCGCTGGCGATCCTCGCCGACGGCAACCTCGCCGCCCTCGACGGCAAGGTGAACTCGGACGACAACGCCGAGTTCCGCCACGCCGACCTCGCCGCTATGCGCGACCTCACGCAGGAAGACGCCGCCGAGGCGGCCGCCGTCCAGCACAACCTCAATTACGTCACGATGGACGGCTCGATCGGCTGCATGGTCAACGGCGCCGGCCTCGCGATGGCCACGATGGACGTGATCAAGCTGGCGGGCGGCGAGCCGGCCAACTTCCTCGACGTCGGCGGCGGCGCCACCAAGGAGCGCGTCACCGAGGCGTTCAAGCTCATCCTGTCGTCCGACAAGGTCAAGGCCATCCTGGTCAATATCTTCGGCGGCATCGTGCGCTGCGACCTGATCGCCGAAGGCATCATCGCGGCCGTGAAGGAAGTGGGCCTGAAGATTCCGGTGGTCGTGCGCCTGCAGGGCACCAATGTCGAGAAGGGCCGCGAACTGCTGGCCAACTCGGGCCTGGCGATCACGCCGGCCGACGATCTCAACGATGCGGCCCAGAAGGCCGTGGCCGCAGCGGCCTGAGGAGCGAAAGCAACATGAGCGTCCTGATCAACAAGAACACCAAGGTCCTCGTCCAGGGCTTCACCGGACAGCAGGGCACCTTCCACGCCGAACAGGCGATCGACTACGGCACCAAGATCGTCGGTGGCGTCACCCCGGGCAAGGGCGGTTCCGAGCACATCGGCCTGCCGGTCTTCAACACCGTGCGCGACGCCGTGGACCAGACCGGCGCCGACGCGTCGGTGATCTTCGTGCCGCCTCCGTTCGCGGCCGATTCGATCCTCGAAGCCATCGACGGCGGCATCAAGGTCATCGTGGCGATCACCGAGGGCATCCCCGTGCTGGACATGATGCGCGTGAAGAACGTGCTGAAGTCGCACCCGGACGTCGTGCTCGTCGGTCCGAACTGCCCGGGCGTCATCACCCCGGGCGAGTGCAAGATCGGCATCATGCCGGGCCACATCCACAAGCCGGGCAAGGTCGGCATCGTCTCGCGCTCGGGCACGCTCACGTATGAAGCGGTGTTCCAGACCACGAACGAGGGCCTGGGCCAGTCCACCTGCATCGGCATCGGCGGCGACCCGATCAACGGCCTGAACTTCATCGACTGCCTGAAGCTGTTCCAGGACGATCCGCAGACCGAAGGCATCATCATGGTCGGCGAGATCGGCGGCAGCGCCGAGGAAGACGCGGCGGAGTTCATCGGCCAGTACGTGAAGAAGCCGGTGGTGTCGTTCATCGCCGGTGCGTCGGCCCCTCCGGGCAAGCGCATGGGCCACGCCGGCGCGATCATCTCCGGCGGCAAGGGCACGGCGGCGGCGAAGTTCGCCGCGCTCGAGAAGGCGGGCGTGACCACGGTCAAGTCCCCGGCCGACCTCGGCAAGACCCTCGCGGGCCTGATGAAGTAAGCCTCGCGCACTTCGGTGCATGAAGAGCCGCGGCCTTCGGGCCGCGGCTTTTTTGTTGCATGCACTTGGCCGACACATGTGGAGTGGCCGAGACATGTGAGATGGCCGATAGATGTGGGAATGGCCGACACCTGTGGGAGCCGGCTATGCCGGCGATCCCGCGGCAGCGGGCAAGCTCGCCGCGAGCACCCATCGCCGCTGAAGCGGCTCACACACAATGCCTCCGCCACTATCGAGCCATCTAGACGTCCAAACGCTTGACACGGCCATATCCAACCGTGTTACGGTGTCGCACCGCAGCAAAAAACGAGGGGTCGTCATGCGTCACCCTGAACTCGTTAATTCCCAAGCCACGCGCGTGCGCTTCGCCGTCGTGCGATGTTGTTGTTGCCGCTGATCCAGCGGCCCTAACGCTTCGCGGCCGCGCCGGGCTCGGCGCGCCTCTCTGATTCCGTTCCTTTCCATCAACGCCTCGCAGGCGTAACGGGCGTTCGCGCCCGTACACCGGCAAGCCGCTGCGATCGACCCATCGCCCTCGCAAGGGGAAGGCGATGCGGACGGGGCTTGCCCTTCTTCCACGATCAAGGGTTTTCATGAACATGTTGTCGTTGCAACGGTCGTTGCTGGCCGTCGCGGTGTTTTCCGCGTTTTCAGGGGCCGTGCTGGCGCAGTCCACCACGGGGTCCATCTATGGGCAGGTGCAGGCGAGCGAAGGCGACGTCGTCCGCGTCGTGAACGACACGGGCCTCAGCCGCGACGTACCGATCGATGCGCGAGGCCGTTACTCGGCGGCGCAACTTCCGCTGGGTACGTATACGGTGTCGGTGATCCACGCGGGCGCGACGGTGCAGAGCCGGGAGAACGTGACGCTTCGCGTCGGCTCGGGCGTCGAAGTGTCCTTCGTACAGCAGGACGTGCAAGACCTGGGTGGCGTGAACGTCTCGGCGAACGCGCTGCCGGCGATCGACGTCACGACCGTCGACTCGCGCACGGTGGTCACCTCGCAGCAGCTGGCGAGGCTTCCGTTGGGACGGAATTCGGAGGCCATCGCCCTGCTGGCGCCGGGCGCGGTGAACAACAGTGGCAGCTACACCAGCGCCACCGGCAATTCGCTGGTCTCCTTCGGCGGGTCGGCGGCGAGCGAGAACGCTTACTACGTCAACGGCTTCAACACCACCGACCCCTTGCGCGGCTTCGGCGGCATCTCGCTGCCCTACGGCGCGATCGAGCAGGAGGAGGTGTATACCGGCGGCTACAGTGCGCAGTACGGCCGTTCCGACGGCGGCGTGATCAACGTGGTCGGCAAGCGCGGCACGAATGAATGGCATGCCGGCGCACAGCTGATCTGGGAGCCGAACGGTCTCCGCGCGAAGGAAAAGGACAGCTACTACACGAACGGCCTGCCGCCACAGCCGAAGGCGGGCAAGCTCTACGCGCCGAACAGCGCCAACAGCGTGACCTCGACCACGGCCAGCCTTTACGCGGGCGGACCGCTCATCAAGGATAAGCTGTTCCTCTTCGCCGCCGCGGAGGTGGAGCGGCAGACCGGCAATACCGTGAGCAACGTGACGCAGCCGCAGTCGCCCGACCGCGATTACCGCTACCAACTGCCACGCTGGTACGCCAAGCTGGACTGGAACATCACCGATGCGAACATCCTCGAAGTGACCGGCGCCTCAGACAAGACCGAGCGCTCGGGCACGGTCTACGACTATGACTATGCGGACCGCCAGCGCGGCGAGCGGCTCTCCGGTGCCAACAACGAGAAGTTCGGCGGCGACGTGTACACGGCCAAATATACCGGTTACATCACCGACAACCTCACTATCAGCGCGCAGTACGGCAAGATGCGTACGGTGAACTACGTGGTGCCATCGGGATACAGGCCGGATGCGGTGTACATCGCGGGCCAGGATTTCCAGAATCCCGCATACACCGGCGGCGTGGCGCGGGAGAACGGGCAAACCGTGTCGTCGCTGGCGAACCCGAACCGCGGCAACGAAACGACGAACACGCGCTTCGATATCCATTACACACTGGGCGACCACACCATCACCGCGGGCATCGACAACCAGCAGGCTCGTGCGCGCGACCAGGGCACGTCGAGTTCCGGTCCTGGCTATATCTGGACCTATGGACAGGGCTCGCCGGATCTTCCCATTTCCACGGGCCTCGGCGTCGACGCGCCGGGAAACTATCCCGGCGGCGAGGAAGGCTATTACGTGGTGCGCGGCGTGTCCTCCAGCCTCGCCACCGTGCGTTCCAGCCAGAGGGCGCAGTACATCGAAGACGCGTGGCAGGTCTCCGATCGCTGGCTGCTCACGCTCGGTCTGCGCAACGACCAGTTCACCAACTACAACGCGGACAGCGAGGTCTATATCAAGCAGACCTCGCCGCAGTGGGCGCCGCGCCTCGGCTTCAGCTGGGACGTGAACGGTGACTCGACGTTCAAGGTGTACGGCAACGCGGGGCGCTATTACCTGGGCCTGCCGCTGAACCCCGCGCTCAACGCGGCGGGCGGCGCGCTATCCACCTCGCAGTACTTCACGTATACCGGCATTGCCGCCGATGGCCAGCCGACCGGCTTGACGGCAATCGCACCGGGCGTGCCGGTGTCCTCCAACAATTACTTCGGCCAGCTGCCCGATCCGAAGACGGTTGCCGCGAAAGGCATGAAGGCGGAGAACCAGGACGAATACATCCTCGGGTTCACGAAAACCTTCGGCAGCGACTGGGTCTACGGTGCCAAGCTCACCTATCGCAAGCTGCGCAATGCCATCGACGACTACTGCGACATCGATCGCATCGTCGCGAGGGGGCAGTCGCTGGGCCTGGACATCGACACCAACCAGGTGAACAGCTGCTACCTGTTCAATCCCGGCCAGGCAAACACCTTCACGCTGCTGGACACGGCCGGCAACCACGTCGAGGTGCCGGTGAGCAACAAGGAACTCGGTTTCCAGGGCCTGAAGCGCAAGTACTACAGCCTGGAGCTGCTGCTGGAACATCCGTTCGACGGCAGCTGGTACGCACGCGCCACTTACGTCTTCTCACGCAGCTACGGCAATACGGAAGGGCAGCTGCGCTCCGACCTCAACCAGACGGCCGCATCCACCAGCGAGGACTGGGACAACGCGGAGATCATGGAACATACCAATGGGCCGCAGAGCAACGATCACACGCACCAGCTCAAGGTGTTCGGCTATTGGCAGATCGCCCCGGAGTGGCTGGCGTCCGCGAACGTCAGCCTGGTGTCGGGTACGCCGCGCCATTGCCTCGGCTATTACGGACCGGATCGCAGCGACCCCGCGGGATACTCGGGCAATTACCACTATTGCGACGGCGTGCCATCGCCGCCGGGCGCACAGGGGCGGCTGCCGTGGATCCGCCAGATCGATCTTGGCGTGACCTGGAGGCCATCGTTCGGCGACGGGAAACTCGCCTTCAACGCGAACGTGTTCAACCTGCTCAACGAGCGTCGCGCGCTGCAGAAGTATCCGTATTCGGAAGCCGGTCCCGGCTTGCCTGAGCCCGCCTATGGGGTGATCACCGCGCGGCAGGAACCGCGTTACGGACGCCTGAGCGTGTCTTACGACTTCTGATGTGACGTGAGCAATACGTAGCGCGGGAGTCGCTCGGGCGACTCCCGCGCTACGCTTCCGGCGGCGGCCAGTAGCCGGCGCAGGCCGGGAATAGCCCCGGGGCCGGAGCTAAGCTTGCGGTATGGATGCGGAAAGGGGCCGGAAAGAACCCCGGATTAGGGTGCACGTCGAACCTTCTGACGTGGCCCTCCGATGACCCTGCATCAATGGACCGTGCTTTGCGACTTCGACGGCACGATCTCCGTGGAAGACGTGATCGATTCGCTGCTTGACCGCTACGGCCGGCCCGGCTGGGAAAGCCTCGAGAAAGAATGGCGGGAGGGGAAGATCGGGTCGCGGACCTGCATGAGCGGGCAGGTGGCCCTGCTCGACCTGAGCGCGGACGAACTCGACGCGCACCTCGCCGAAGTACGCATAGACCACGCTTTCCCCGCCTTCGTGGCGATGGCAAGCGAACTCGACGTTCCCATCCACGTGGTGAGCGACGGCCTGGACTATGCCATTCGCAGCATCCTCGGCGGTCACGGCATGTACGACCTGCCGGTATCGGCGAACCATCTCGCGCCCGGCCCGTCGCGCACGTCCTGGCGATTGACCTCGCCCTTCGAGGCGAAGGGTTGCGCCAGCGGCACCTGCAAGTGCGCCTGCCTGATGCGGAGCCACGCCGACGGCGTGCGCAAGACGCTATTGATCGGCGACGGCGCCTCGGACTTCTGTGTGGCCGACCATGTCGACTTCGTCTTTGCGAAGCACCGCCTGATCGAGCACTGCCGTGCGGCAGGCATTCCCTACATACCCATCACCGGGTTCGAGGACGTGCTCGCTTTGTTGCCCCTGTTGCTCGACGGCAGCCTCACCGGCGAGCCGGCGCTGCCCGTTCCCCAAGACATTCCCGCCTGATCCCGGAAGAGCCACGATGAACCTGTTCGAAAAAACCACGTCGATAGTGGTCGACGACGCGCAACTGCTCGCCGACGAGGCGCTGTACAGCTCTTTCGGCGACACGGTGCATTACGTCGACCCGCCGAAGATCTTCCGCCGCTGCGAAGGCAGCTGGATGTACGACAGCGCGGAGGTGCCCTTCCTCGACCTGCAGATGTGGTATTCCGCGGTCAATTTCGGTTACGGGAATCCCCGCCTCAACGACGCGCTCAAGCGCCAGATCGACATCCTGCCGCAGGTGGCCAGCCAGTACCTGCACCAGAGCCGCATCGAGCTGGCCAAGACGATCGCGCTCGACGTGGAAGGCAAGTTCGGTCGCAAGGGACGCGTGCACTTCAACGTCGGCGGTGCGCAGGCGATCGAGGATTCGCTGAAGATCGTGCGCAACGCCAGCCAGGGGAAGAGCCTGATGTTCGCCTTCGAGGGCGGATACCATGGCCGTACCCTGGGCGCCTCGTCCATCACCTCCAGCTACCGCTACCGCCGGCGCTTCGGGCACTTCGGCGAGCGCGCCATGTTCATTCCGTTCCCGTATCCGTTCCGCCGTCCCAAGGGCATGACGCCGGAGGAATATTCCGATGCCTGCGTGCGCCAGTTCGAGCGCCTCTTCGAGACGGAATACAACGGCGTATGGGACCCGAAGGTGAACCAGGCCGAATACGCCGCCTTCTACGTGGAGCCGATCCAGGGCACTGGCGGTTACGTGATCCCGCCGCCGAATTTCTTCCGCGACCTGAAGAAGGTGCTGGACCGTTACGGCATCCTGATGGTGGTGGACGAGATCCAGATGGGTTTCTGGCGCACCGGAAAGCTGTGGTCCATCGAGCACTTCGGCCTGACGCCGGACGTGCTGGTGTTCGGCAAGGCGCTGACCAACGGTCTCAATCCGCTGTCGGGCCTGTGGGCACGCGAGGAGCTGATCAATCCGACGGTATTCCCGCCGGGCTCGACGCATTCCACGTTCAACTCGAACCCGCTCGGCACCGCGCTTGGCCTCGAAGTCATCCGGATGGGTTACGAACTGGACTACGCCACCAGTGTGCCCGCCAAGGGGGCGCACTTCCTCGACGGCCTGCGCGACCTGCAGAAGCGCCATAAGGAAATCGGCGATGTCGACGGCCTCGGCCTGGCGCTGCGCGCGGAGATCTGCACGGAAGACGGCTTCACGCCCAACAAGGAACTGCTGGACCGGATGGTGGACATCGGTCTGGCCGGCGACCTCGAGCACAACGGAAAGAAGATCGGCCTCGTGCTCGATGTGGGTGGCTGGTACAAGAACGTCATCACGCTGGCGCCGTCGCTGGACATCACCCACGAGGAAATCGACCTCGCGATCTCGCTGCTGGACCAGTTGCTGACCCGGGCGAAGCGCGGCTGAGCGTACCGGGCGGACGTGAGGACGCATCCTGAACAGGGCGCTGCCGGAAGCAGCGCCGCGCCTGCCTGCACCGCCCTCGAGCCGCCGGCGCTGGTGGAGCATTTCCTGGCGCATCCGCCGGCGGGTTTCACGGCTCGCCGTTCGCCCTCGGGCCTGCCGACGTTTCTCGCCTCCTTCGACCTGCTGACGACCGCGGACGATTCGCTGCGCAGGCGGATCGCCCGGTTGCCGCTGTACCGGTTCTGGGGGCGGCTGCTGCGTTGGCGCACGCGCTTCATCGGCTGCACCGTGACCGAATACGCGCCCGTGCCAGCGCACCCGGAGCCCGCCGCGCTCGCCGAAGAAGTGCTCGCCCTGCACGGGCGAGAGCGTGCGTTGCTCGTCGTGAAAGACTTGCCGGAGGAGGTGTCGCCGCTGCTGGATGCCGCGGCGAATGCACGGGCCGGCGCCTTCGCCGCCGCACTCGAGGCGCGCGGCTTCGTGCTGCTCGACGGCATGGACCTGGCGTGGCTGCCGGTCGACTTCGGCTCGGTCGAGGAGTACCTCGCCCGCCTGTCGGCGGCCCGGCGCAAGAATATCCGGCGCAAGCTCCGCTCCCGCGAACAACTGGACGTGGAGGCACTGCCGACCGGTGACGCGTACTTCTCACAACCTTCGGCGCTGGACGAATGCTATGCGCTCTACCGCAATGTGCACGCGCAAAGCGAGATCCAGTTCGACCTGCTGGACAAGGCATTCATCGCGGCGCTGCTTCGCGACGGCGCGAGCGCGGGCATCGTCTTCATGTACCGCGCCGGTGGACGCCTGATCGGCTGGAACCTCTGCTACGAATTCGCGGGCATGCTCGTCGACAAGTACATCGGCTTCGTCTATCCGCAGGCGCGCGACCACAACCTGTACACGGTGAGCTGGATGCATAACCTTGAATATGCGCGCCAGCGCGGCCTGACCCACTACGTCGCGGGCTGGACCGATCCGCAGGTCAAGACGCAGCTCGGTGCACGGCTGAGCCATACGCGACATGCGGTCTACCTGCGCAATCCGCTTTTGCGCGCCTGCTTTCGCCGCATCGCACATCGTTTCGAGGCCGGGCCGGTCTCCGCGAACGGCACGGAGCCGGGCCAATGAACGCGCCGGTCGTGCTCGACATCGACAGCTCGGTGGGAGCGCTCGCCGGAGCGCGTGTGCTGGCTCTGGGACAATGGCAGGAAACGTTGCGTTTCGGCTGCTCCGTGCATTCACTCTCGCGCTTCGGCCGCCTGCTCGACGGCCTGCTGCCGGAAGAGCATGGCACGGTCATGCTGGGTAGTGGCGACTTCCACCACCTGAGTTGGCCGCTGATTGCGCGTTTGCCCGCCGACCGCCCGTTCCAGGTGGTCGTGCTGGATAATCATCCGGACAACATGCGTTTTCCGTTTGGCGTGCACTGCGGTTCGTGGGTGCGCCGGGTGGCGCGCCTGCCCCAGGTCAGCCATGTGCATGTGGTTGGCATCACCTCGTCCGACATCGGCCCGGCCCATGCCTGGGAGAACTACCGCAGGCCCCTGCGCGCCGAGCGCCTGACGTACTGGAGCACCGGCGTCGACATCGCATGGGCCACGCGAGCCGGGCTCGGCCACGCATTCCGCGGTTTCGACACGGTCGCCGATCTCGTCGAAGCCTTCTGCCGCCACCAGTCGGCGCACCCGCAGCCGGCCTATCTTTCCATCGACAAGGATGTGTTTTCCCAGGCGGTCGTCCGCACCAACTGGGACCAGGGCCAGCTGCGGCTCGACCAGGCAGTCGCCGTCATCGACAGCCTGCGCAGCGGGCTGGTGGGCAGCGACATTACCGGCGAGATTTCCGTCTATCGCTACCGCAGCTGGTGGAAACGGCGGCTGTCGGCCATGGACGCCCAGCCGGAGTTCGACAAGCAGGACGTGGGCCCGTGGCAGGCGCAGCAACATGCGCTCAACGAGGCACTGCTCGAGGCGATCGGCAGACGCGCAGGGGGCCAGCGCTAAGCGCGCACGTTCGCGAGCACGCCTTCGAGAACCGCGGCAATCCGTTCGAACGTGGCATCCTCGAGCCATGGACTGTTGGTGAGCGTGAGCGTGCATCGCGCGAAGTCGCGCGCGTTTGGCATCGGCTCTTGCGGTACGCGGTCCGCCAGGTAGGCATAGTCCGGAAGAGCGTGCACGAACATCCGGCTGACCCCCACGCCCGCTGTCCAGAGCCGGGCAAGCGCGGCGTTCCTGCGTGCCTCGTCCGGCAGGCGCAGCAGCAGGACGGGCCAGCTGCCTTCGGCACCCTCGCCGGGCACGAACACGTGGAGCCCGGGGATGGCTTGCAAGCGGGCCACGCGTTGGCCGGCACGGACGCGGCGCTCGGCGAGGAAACCTGGCCAACGGGCCGCCGCGCGGGTACCCACGCCCTGTCGCCAGCGTCCCACGCGATGGATCGGAATATCCCCTCCGAAGCGGTCGCCGACCGCACCGACGGGATCGTCCTGGCGGAGCCGCCGCCGTAGCGGGAGACCATACGCCAGGGCCAGGCCAGGTGGCCGATACAGCAGGGCGAGCGCGGCCAGTTCCGCGCTCCGGCGCAGCTCCCACCAGCCGTCGCGCGGCGCCATCGCGTCGTGCGTGCGCCGCAAGGCTTCGCGCAACGAAGGATCGCGGGCCGCCAGCAGGCCGCCCTCGTAGATCGACAACCCCTTGCCTGCGGCCAGGCTGAAGAATCCCGCGTCGCCGCGGAGGCCGACGCTCCGGCCGCGATCAGATGCGCCCAGCGCCTGGGCGGCATCCTCGATGACGAACGCGCCTTGCCGCCAGGCGATATCGCATGCCGTGTCGACGTCCGCGACGAGGCCTGCCAGGTGCGTGGGAACGACGGCCAGGGTGTCGTCGCGGCAGGCATCCGCCAGGGCCTCCGGCGCCATGTCGAAATGCCCGGGGCGCGTATCGCACAGCCGCAGGCGCAAGCCGAGGCGGTGCACCGCTATGGCCACGAGTGGGCAGGTGTACGCAGGCACCACCACGACACGCCGTTGCGGTGCCCTTTCGCTCAACGTACGCAGGGCCACCATCAGCGCGACCGTGCCGGAACAGGTCAGCAGAAGGGACGGTATGCCGAGCTGCGCAGCCATCGTCCCGGCCAGGCCGCCCCGCCGCGGCAGCAGGTCGGCGATGCGCAGCGGCAGCCCGGCGGTCGGCGGAACTTCGTGGAGGGCCCGGCCGCGCACGCCACTCAGCCCGGCGTGCCGGGCAGTGCCGGGTGCGCATCCCGCTCGGCCGCGCCGAGGCAGATGATGCCGGCGACGATGAGGACGGCACCCGCTACGCGCGCCAGGTTCAGGGGTTCGTGCAGCAACCACACCGACAGCAGCATCACGCTCACCATCTCCAGGTGCGAGGCGGCGAACGCCGGCCCGATCGGCGCATGTTTTAGAAGGCTCATCCAGGTGAAGAACGCGCCCACGTAGCCGGCCAGCGCGCCGTAGATCCAGGGCTGCCCGAACACGCGCAGCAGCCAGGCCAGATCCGCCGACACCGGCAGTGCGTGATTGCCGGCCAGCTTGAAGGAAAGCTGCGCCAGCGTGTCGAAGGCCATCAGCAGCAGGAAACCGAACAGGTAGAAGCGCCTCATCCGCCGGCTCCCACGATGGCCACGCCCACGCTGACCAGGACGATGCCAAGGACACGCAGGCGCGTGAGCTTCTCGTCGAAGAGCAGCCGTCCCGCGAGCATCACCGCCACGATATTGATCGAACCCAGCAGCACGCCTTCCGACAACGGCACGAGCGACAGGAAGGCAATCCACGCGAGGAATTCCACCGCATAGCAGCCGATGCCGAGCCACAGCCAGGGGCGCGCGGCCATGTGACGCCAGCGCGCCAGTCCGTCGCCTGCGTGCGGATCGCCCGCCGCGGCCTTGAAGGCCAGTTGCCCGACGGTGTCGAACAGCATGTTCGCCAGCCATAAGGCGAGGGTCGCCGGTGCCATCGCCATGGTCTCAGCGCCTGTTTGCGAATGCGGGCGGTGCGTCCGCGCCGAATCGGACGATGACGCGCTGGCCCACGCGTGGAGCCTGCGTGCCGTCGAAGGCGAGCACGCACTCGGCGCTGCGGCTGTTGGCACGGAGCTGGGGATCGTCTTCCAGCGCTGATGTTCCAACCATTGCGCCTATCCGCAACACGTGGGCGTGCCACGGCGGCGCACCGGGCGAGGCGTCGGCGGTGACCAGTGCCGGCATGCCCGGCCGCACGGCGTCCAGGTATGCCTCGCTCAGGTCGGCGCGCACGATCCGGGGGGTGCTCGGCAATAGCACGAACAGCGCGCCCGACTGCGGGGATACGCTCGCGCCCGGCTGTGCGGTCACGCGCAGCACATCGGCGTCCGCGGGCGCGTGCAGCGTCAGCTGGGTCAGCTCGAAGCGGGCGCTGGCCAGTTTCTGCGCGGCCTCGTCCACCCCCGCGCGGGCGGCGTCGCGTTGCGCGGCGAGCTCGGTGGCCGCGTCACGGGCGTCGTCGGCGCCGGGACCGTCGCCGGCACCGGCGCGATCGGCTTCGGCGAGGCGCCGCGAACGCGTCTTCGCGGCGGCCAGCCTGCCGTCGAGCAGGGACAGCTGCGCCCTTGCCTGGTCGAGCGCGGCCTGCGCCGCAGCGATGGCGAGCCGGGCGGCTTGCGGATCCAGGGATGCGAGCGGCTGGCCACGCCGTACGTGCTCGCCCTCGTGCACGCTCACCTCGGCCAGCATGCCCTCGCGCGGCATGGCCAGGCGAAGCAGGCCGCCCTCGACGTCGATGCTGCCGCGTGCGACGGCTGCATACGACGGCCGCGGCGCGGCGACCGCGACGTCGTCCTGCCGCGTGCACGCGCCAAGGAACAGGGATGCCAGGAGCACGGCAGAGCTCGCGTGCCGCAATGGAAACGAAATCATGAGACGGACTCTTCGATGGATGCGGGCGACCCGGACATGCGCCGGTCGCTCAGGATGCGGCCGTCCTCCATGGCCAGCACGCGGTCGGCGTGGCCGATCAGGCGCGGATCGTGGCTGACGCACAGGACCGTGGTGCCGTGCGCGCGCGCGATGCGATGCAGGATGTCGATGATCGTCTGCCCGCTGGCCGCGTCGAGCGCGCTGGTGGGTTCGTCGGCGAACAGCAGTTGCGGTTGCTTTGCCAGTGCGCGGGCAATCGCGACGCGCTGCTTCTCGCCGCCGGACAGTTCAGCGGGCTTGAGCGTCATGCGGTGCGCCAGGCCCACTTCGTCCAGCGCTTGCGCCGCATGCTCGTCCGCCGCGCGGGCGGACATGCCGAGATAGCGCAGGGGCAGGGCCACCTGTTCGCGCGCCGTCAGCGCGGGAAAGAGGTTGAAGCCCTGGAACACGAAGCCGGTGTGCAGCAGGCGGAAGCGTTCCAGCGCGCCGCCCTTCAGCGAATGCAGGGCGCTGTCGAGCGCGAGCACGCGTCCCGCGTCCGGTTTCTGCAGACCGCTGAGGATGGCGAGCAAGGTGCTCTTACCGCAGCCGGACGGTCCGGCGATCAGGGTCAGTTCGCCCGCGCGGATGGACAACGACAGGTCATGGAGGACGCGTGTCGCCACCTTGCCCGAGACGAAGGACTTGCTCACGCGTTCCGCGCGCAAGGTAACCTGGCCCGATGTCATCGCAGGAGGCTCGCGGGGTCGGCATGGCGCAGGCCGCGGAGCGCGGCGAGGCCGGACAATGCCGCGAGTCCCATCACCAGTGCCGCGCAGGCGAGGGCCACTGGAACGCTCAGCGCCACGGGCACGTCCTGCGTCCGCGCGAGCGCGAGGATCGCCGTGCCGAGCAGGCCCGCGCCGAGCAGGCCTGCCGCGCCGACCCAGAACGCCTGCTCCAGCACCACCCGGCGCAACGCGCCGACACCCACGCCGAGCGCGTTGAGCGTGGCGTATTCCCGCGCCGAGCCGGCGACCGCGCCCGCCAGCGTCTGCCCGGTGATCGCCGCGCCCGCCAGGAAGACCGCGCCGGCGAGGAACAGCACGCCGGCACCCGCGCCGGTATCGAGCATCCAGTAGAGCGCCGAACTGCGGGCGAACCCGGCGGCCGTCCACGCCTCGTACGGTCCGAAGCCTTCGCCGCCCTCCACGCGGCGCGCCACGGCGTCGGCCAGGCGCGGTTCGCTCAACCGGGCGACGAGGTAAGTAGGTCGGCCGATATCGGCGGCATCGGTGTCCAGGTGCCGGGCAGTGGCCAGCGAGCTGATCACGTTGACGCCGCCGAGCGCGCGCAGGCCGCTACCGACGCCGACGACTCTCACGGTGTGGCCGTTGATGGCAGCGGTGCCGCCGACACCGACGCCGAGCTTGTCGATGTCGGCGCGATCGACGATGACCGCATCCGGTTCGTCGAGCCGCGCGCGCAGGTCCGGCGGCAAGGCATGCGCGAACATCATGCCGTCGGGCCGCGGGTCGATGCCCGAGACGAAGACCGATTCGCTTCCGCTGCCCGCCGCGCCGCGCCAGTCCGCGTCGAGCCGGATGAAGGGCTCGACCCGGGTGATCGCGGGGTCCATCAGCAGGCGGCTTTCGATGTTCGGATCGATGGCGCGGCCGAGGTCGACGCTGCGCGTGCCTGGGTAGCCGATCCACAGGTCCGCGGAAGAGCCGGTGACGTAGACGCCGGCGCTGCCGAAGATGCCGAGCACCAGCGCTGCCTGGAGCAATTGCAGCAGGCCGGCGAAACCGACCGCGACGACGGCGGGAAGGAAGCGCCGCCATTCGTGCAGCAGGGTCTTGCGCGCGAGAGCGACCATCAGCCCGGCTCCACCGGTAGCGGCGCGCCCCCGAGGGCCTTGAAGAGTGCGACGAAGGCCAGTCCGTGGCTCTCCTTCGCCTGCACTAGCGCAAGGGCCGCCTGGTCGTACGCGATGGCGCTTTCCGATGCCTGCATCGGACCGGCCAGCCTGAATCCCTCGCGCCGCACGACGATCCGGTTCGACTCGTCCATGGCGGCCGCCGCCTCGGAACAGCGCTGCTCGTACTCCGCCTGCCGGCCGAGCCGGCCAAGCGAGGTTTCGACCTCGGCGACGCCCTGCAGGACCGCCTGCCGGTAAGCCAGCACGCTTGCTGCCAGTTCGTGTTCCCTGGCATGCGCCCGGGCCGTGCGCATGCCCCAGTCGAACAGCGGAATATCGATGATGGGCCCGACCGAGCCGAAGGTATGGCCGTCCGTATGCGGACTCGACTGCAGACTGGTGGACCACGCCAGCGAACCGCCCAGCGCCACGTTCGGGTAACGCTCGGCGTTTGCCAGCCCGGCTTCGCCGGCAGCACGAAGTACGTCGGCCTGGGCACGCAGGATTTCCGGCCGCGATCGAAGCAGGTCGGCGGGTGCCGTATCGAGGTGCCAGCTGCCGAGCGAAGGCATCGGCGCTGCCTGCAGCCATGCCGGATCGGGTTCGGCCTGGCCCAGCAGGACGGCCAGCCGTTGGGCGCTCGCGTCGATCGTGTCGCGCGGTTCGACCGTCGCCGCTTCGGCCTGCGCGAGTGCCGCCGACGCGCGCTGCACGTCCGCCTCGCCCGCCAGGCGCAGGCGCGCGCGAGTCTGCAGCATGGCGAGCTGCCGGGCCCGCGCGTCGCGTATCCGCTGCAGCCACTGTTCCTGCTGTTGCGCCGCGCGCAGTTCCAGCCAGTCCCGCGTCACCTCCGCGACCAGCGATACCTTCGCCGCGCGCAGGTCCGAGGTGGCGGCATCCAGGTCGCCGTTCGCCACGCGTCGTGCCGCGTCACGCCGGCCGAACAGGTCGAGTTCCCATTGCGCGTCGAAGCCTGCAACGAAGAATGAGGCGCTGGCATCGGGATCGGGAATGTCTTCCGTCCTGGCGCTTACCTGGGGCTTGAAGCGCGCATCGGCCTCACCGTGCAACGCGCGGGCGGCACGCAGGCGCTCCATCGCCTCGCCCACGCCCATGTTGCGGGCCAGCGCCGTGTCCACCAGCGCGTCCAGCGCGGGGTCGCCGAACACATGCCACCAGCCGTGCAGGTCGGTGGGCGCGCCGGAGCCGGCCATCTCGTGGCGCCAATGATCCGGTGCGGGTGGGCGCAGCTCGGGCAGCGGCGTTCCGGCGCAGCCGGCCAGCGTGACGAACGCGGTCAACAGGGGAAGGGCAATAAGGTTACGCATGGCCGTACCCTGGACCGCTTGCTTCGTCTGGATCGGCGACATTGTCGGCGAGGTACCTTTCGCCACGGTTCCGGCGGATGGATTCTTGCGAATCAGGTACCACGCCGGCGCGCCGGCGCCTGCGGGAAAATGAGGATGCAGGCCAGGATGAGCCCCGCCAGCACGACCGAGGCCGTATAACGGCTGAAGGCGAGCCCGCCATGGTCGAGCGGCTTGTCGAGCAGGTCGCCCACGACGGCGCCAAGCGGGCGGGTGAGCACGAAGGCGGCCCAGAAAAGCAGCGTGCGCGAGATGCGCGTGCGGAAGTACGCCACGGCGATGAGCACCAGCATTCCCCCGAAGATCGCCGCGCTGCCGAGATAGCCAATGCCCATGCTGTCCGCCGTCCAGTCGCCGAGTGCGGTACCCAGCGTCTGCGAGAACATGATGGTGATCCAGTAGAAGACCTCGCTGCCCGGCGTGCGGACGGAGTCCACCGCCACGGTGCCAAGCACGCGGTGCCAGGTAAACAGCGCGGCGAGCAGCAGCGCCAGCAGGATGCTCGCGCCCCCGGCGTATCCGATGCCGAGCGAGCGGTCCGCGAAGTCCGCCAGCGTCGTGCCCACCGTGGTGGTCGCGACGACGGTGGTCCAGTAAAGGAACGGCCGGAAACGGCGCGCGCGGATCTGCATGGTCACGGCGATGGCGAACACCAGCGCGAAGATGCCCGTGCCCAGCAGGTAGCCGAGCTGCATCGACATCGACACCGCGTCGCCGCCGGTTTCGCCGAGCGTGGTCGCGAGGATCTTGATGATCCAGAACCCCAGGGTGACCTCGGGTACCTTGCTTACGATTCCCTTTGCCTGCACGTGCCTTAGCCTCGAGCTGCTTTCCGCCACACTAAGGCTCGTGGCTTAGATCGCCCCTAGGCGCAGCGCAATTACTTGCGCGGCAGTGTCAGGCTCTCGCAGGTTTACGCACGCAGTCGCGCAGGGCCCAGGAGGTCGGCCGTGATACCCTGGTCCAGCAAGTGCCATGGCATCGGCCGGCCAAGAATCATCGAAGCGCATGCTTCGGCCATCGCCGCGCTGGTCTGGATCCCGTAGCCGCCCTGCGCCGCCAGCCAGAAAAAACCGTCCGCGTCCGGGGCGAAGCCGCCGACCAGGTCGCCATCGGCGACGAAGCTGCGCAGTCCCGCCCAGGTGCGCGAAGGCCGGCGTATCGTCATCGTCGTGGCTTCCTCGATGCGATGGATGCCGAGTGCGATGTCCAGCTCCTCGGGCTGCACGTCGTGCGGGTGCGTGGGATCCGCATTCGCCGCCGAGCCGAGCAGCAGGCCGGCATCGGGCTTGAAATAAAAGGTTTCGTCGATGTCCACGACGAAGGGCCATGCGGCCGCATCGATGCCTTCCGGCGCCGCGAAGGTGAAGGCGGAACGGCGCCGCGGCTCGAGGCCGATGGGCGTGACGCCCGCCATGCCCGCCAGGACGTCGGCCCAGGCTCCGGCGGCATTCACGACGACCGGCGCGCGCCATGTGTCGTTCACCACCCAGGCACCGTGTTCGCGCCGGATCGAGGTGACCGCGGTGTCCACGTGCAGGGCGACGCCATTGGCTTTCGCTCCGCGCAGGAACCCCTGGTGCAGTTCGTTGACGTCGATATCCGCCGAGTCGGGTTCGTGATAAGCGACGCGTGCGGCTTCCGGCCTGAGCACAGGCACGATGTCGGCGACCGCCGAGCCATCGAGCAAGGCCAGCGACGGCGTGAAGCGCCGCACGGCCTCATACTCCTCGCGCACGCGGTCCGCCTCGTCCGCGCTGCCGATCACGAGGGCGCCGCGCGGCTGGAGTATCGGATGCCGCGCGAAGCCGGCGGGCGGCTCTTGCAGGAAGGGGCGGGTGGCGCGGCTCAGGGCACGCACCTGCGGCGAACCGTAGCTCTCGCTGAAGTGCGCCGCGGAGCGGCCGGTGGTATGGAAGCCGGCGAAGGATTCCCGTTCGAGCACGACGACGCGCGCATGCGGCGCGAGGAACCATGCCACCGACGCCCCGGCGATGCCGGCGCCCACGACGATGACGTCAAGCGGCTTCGCGCTCATGCCTGCTCCTTCGAAGACTGGGCCGCGACGACGCTCGTCGCGGCGAGGTCGGCGGTGACGTTGCCGAGCGTTGCGAGGGTGTCGGGGAGGGTATCCACGGCCAGCATGAGGCCCAGGGGGCCAACCGGCAGGCCCATCGCTTGCGCGACGGGCACGTTCGTCGCGATGAAGGTCACCTGGCCGGGCAGGCCTACCGAACCCAGGCTGATCACCACCGCCAGCGCGGCACCTGCCGCGAGTTGCGCCGCGCCGAGATCGATGCCGAACGCCCATGCGATGAAGCTGGCCGAGACGATGTACTGCACGGGGCTGGTCAGCCGGAACAACGACACGGCCATCGGCAGCACGAGCGAGGTGATCGCGGTGGGATAGCCGAGGCGGCGGTCCGCGCTCTCGATCATCGCGGGCAGCGACGCGAGCGACGACTGCGTGCTGGCGGCAACGATCTGCGCAGGCGCGATCGCCGAGGCGAAGCGCACGAAGGGTTCCCGCCCCCACACGCGCGCCACCACCAGCATCAGCGCGGTGACCATGAGGTACACGATGCACTCCACCAGCACGTAGACGCCGAGCGCGCCGAGCATGTGCAGGCCGGCGCGGGCACAGACCGAAAGGATCAGCGCGAACACGCCGAACGGTGCGAGCAGCAGCACCCAGCGGACGACCACGATCATGGCGTCGGCGATCGCCCTGAAGAACTCCACGGCGAGCGCGCGGCGCTCCGGCGCGATGCGGGTGAGGGCGAAGCCAAGGAACATCGCGAACACCACCAGCGGCAGCATGGCGCTTTGCGCCGCCGCCATGACGGCGTTCGTGGGCACGATGCCGGCCAGCCAGTCGGACCAGCCTATGGGCGCGGTCTCCGGCAGGTGACCCGTGGCAGCGCCGAGGGCGGCGCGCAGCGAGTCGCTGCGCGGGAAGAGCAGGAACAGCCGGGGTGCGGCGATGGCGGCGACGGCAGCGCCCAGCGCCAGCAGCACGAGGAACACGACGATCGCGCGACGGGCGATGCGTCCGGAGGCGGCGGCATCGGTCGCGGTATTGGCGCCGACCACCACCAGCGACAAGACCAGCGGGACGACGGTCATCTGCAACGCGCTGAGCCACAGCTTGCCCAGCGGCTGTACCGCGTCGGCCACGCGCAGCGCGGCATCGGGTGTCCAGTGGGCGAGGGCGATGCCGGCCGCCGCGCCGAGGGCGAGGCCGAGGAGGATACGTTGGGTAGCGGTCATGGGGCCGGCAGGTTCCAGGCTTCGCGCAGGCGCGCGTATTCGGTCTTGGGCAACAACACGAAGACGGGCTTCTTCCCGGGATCGAGCCAGCCGAGCAGGCGCTCCATCGTCGTGTCGGTCATGGCGGTGCAACCCGCGGTCGGCGAAGTGGGCGACTTCCACAGGTGGGCGAAGATGCAGCTGCCCGCGCCCTTGCGGCCGTCGGGGTCGTGCTCGATGACGAAGCCGATGCGGTAGGCATGGTCGCCGTCGAAGTGAAGGTCGCGGCGCATCGGTTCGGTGGCACCGGCAACGGCCTTCTCGCCGACCTTCTTCGCGTCGACGATCTGGTTGTAGTAAGGCGAGCTGTTCACGTCGACGCAGTAATCGGAAGCGGTCAGGCCACGATACGGCAGCGCGGTGGGGCTGCTGTCCGCATAGCCGAAGGCTTCACCGATCCGGAACACGCCGGCCGGACTGCGCCCGTCGCCTTCCTTCTTTACCGGGCCGCCGTGTTCCGCCGGGTTGAGGCCGACGCCCCAGGCGCTCCCGTTCCTGCCGATGGTGACCTCGGCGGCGGGCCCTTCCTGCTTCCAGTGGGCTCCGTCGCGCACGTAGGCACGCAGGCTGCCGTGGTCCGCGTCCCAGCCGTCGGTGGTCACCACGATCATCTGCCTGGATACCGACCAGGCGGCCGGGGTTTCGAAGGCCCCCGCGGGCAGCATCGCGGCGAAGGCCAGGAGTCCGAAGAGACGGGGAAGCAGGCGGGGTGACGGCATGGTGGCGCTCCGGTCAGGGTTCGAGCATCTGGTGGATGCGATCGAGGTTCTCCACGAGGCGCGCATGGCGGGCTTCGTCGCCCTCGCAGAGGTGCACGAAGACGGTGTCGAGCAGCTGCTGCACGGTGGACTGGTAGATCAGGGATTGCACGTAGGACGCGTCGTCATGGGCCGCGACGGCCAGCGAGATGTCCGCGAGTGCACGCAGCGGATTGGAAGTATGCCGCGTGACGGTCACGACGCGCCCGCGGTGCTCGCGGAAGTAGCGGGCGGTCTTCACCAGCGCGGCCTGCTTGCCATGTTCGGAGAAGACCATCAGCAGGTCGCCCGGCGCGGACATCGCGATCTGCGCGGCCATGCGGCCCACGTCCACGTGGCGGATGGCGACGATGCCCAGCAGCGACAGGCGCACGGCGAAGCCGCGCGCGTGCAGCTCGTCCTCACCCAGTCCGATGAGGAAGACCTTGCCGGCGGTGTCGAGCGCATCCACCAGTTCGCGCAGCGTCGCCGGATCGTTGATGAGGCGCGTGGCTTCTTCTGCGCGCGTCTTGCGCTGCCACAGCGTGGCGCCGAGGGTGTCATCGCCGGGACGCTCCGCGCGCTGCGTATCCTCGCCTTCCCCATCCTCGGTGCGGCCGATCGCTTCGCCCACGGAGTACTTCAGGTCCGGGTACCCCCGGAAGCCGAGCTTCTGGGTGAACTTCACCACGCTGGACTGGCTGATGCCCAGCGCGCTGGCCAGCTGTTGGGAAGAATAGTCGCGCAGCAGATGGGCGTTCTCGAGGATGAAATCGGCGATACGCCGCTCCACCGCCGACATGCGGTCGCGCTCGGAGCGGATCTTCACCAGCGGCGACATGGCGTTCATCAGATGGGTTCGAGGCCGCGGATTTCACGGATGCCGAGGCCGGGCGCATCGCTGATCGAGATCTCCGATTCGTTGAAGTTCACGCCGCCATCCACGGGGTCGTAAGCGCTGAGTGAGGGACCGTCGAGGTCCACCTTGGTGATCACGTCGGATTTCGCCACCGCCACATGGACTGCGGCGGCGACGCTGATGCTGGATTCCAGCATGCAGCCGATCATGCACTCGATGCCATACAGGCCGGCGATGTCGGCGATGCGGATGGCGTTGGAAATGCCGCCCGTCTTCATCAGCTTGATGTTGATGATGTCCGCCGCGCGCATGCGGATCAGGTCCATCACCTCCGCCGGACCGAACACGCTCTCGTCGGCCATGATCGGCGTGTGCACGCGCTCGGTGACGTAACGCATGCCTTCCAGGTCGCGCGCCTTCACCGGCTGCTCCACCAGTTCCAGGCGCACGCCGGCGTCTTCCAGCGCATGCAGGGCGTACACGGCTTCCTTGGCGGTCCAGCCCTGGTTGGCGTCGAGGCGGAGCAGGGCCCGGTCTTCCACGGCGGCGTAGATGGCGCGGACGCGCTCGATGTCCACGCCGATGTCCTTGCCGACCTTGATCTTCAGCGACTCGAAGCCGCGCTCCACCGCCGCGACCGAATCGGCGACCATCTTGTCGATGTAATCCACGCTGATGGTGATGTCGGTGGTGATCACCGGGTCGCCGCCGCCGAGCAGCTTGTACAGGGGCGCGTTGTAGAGCTGGCCCCACAGGTCGTACACCGCGATCTCCACCGCTGCCTTGGCGCTGGTGTTTTTCTCCATCGTGCCCTGGATCAGCTTCGTGATCCGGTTGAGGTCGGCGATGTCCTGGCCGATGAGGCGGGGGGCGATGTAATGGCGAATGGCGTCCAGGATGGAGCCATGGGTGTCGCCGGTGATGACCGCCGTGGCCGGTGCTTCGCCGTAGCCCACGCGGCCGTCGTCGGTATGCACCATCACCACGATGTCTTCGACCTTGTCGACGGTGCGCAACGCCGTCTTGAACGGGGTCTTCAGCGGCACGCGGAGCATGCCGAAGCGGATGTCGGTGATTTTCATGGAGCCTCGTTGGGCAGGATTAGCGAATGCGGACGATGCTGGTCATGATGTCGACGAAGGTCTTGTCGTGACTCGACATCATCGGCAGGAGCGGGGTCACCGACACTTCATTGAGCTGCACGTGGCGCAGGCTGCCGTCGGCCTGCCGGTAGCTCATGCCGCCGACGTCATGAATGACATAGGGCTGGCCGTCGATCTTGCCGATAACCATCATCACGTGGCCGGGGATGTAGACCATGTCGCCCACGTCGAGCGCCATGGCGGCCTTCAGGCGTGCCTCGTGGCTGTCCTTGTCCGTGTACACGGTATGGGCCAGGCCCGGGCTGATGCTCTGGTCACGCGTGTTGCGCGGCATCTGCACGCCCATGCTGCGGTAGACGTCGGAGACGAAACCGCTGCAATCGCGGCCGTTGTACGCGTGGCCCCAGCCATAGCGTTCGCCGAGGAACTTGAAAGCCTGGCGCACGATGTTGGCACGGGTGAGCGGCAGGTAGTCCGCCGAGGAATCCTGGTTGCGCTGGAGCAGGGCGGGGTGGAACGAGAGCATGCCCTTTGCGTCGCGCACGGGAAGGCTGAGCACCCACGAGGCATACGGGCTCTGCCCGTTCACCGGCTGGTCCGGCGGCAGCGAGGTGTCCAGGGGAACCCGCGTACCCATGTCCAGCTGCAGTTCCGAGACGGCCGGCGCCTCGGGCGTGTAGACGGTGAGGGGCTTGGCACCGGTAATCACCCGGTAAGGCGTCGCGTCCGCATGGGAGAAGACCGTCGCGGCGTCGCCATAGGCGACATCGTCGGCGTGCACCCAGGCGGCGTAACGCGGGCTCACCACGAACGCCCACTTGCCGTCCTTGCTCGTGTGCACCGTCACCAGCGGATCGCCCGGGAACAACGCGCTCTCCTGGAAGCGGTCGATGTCCGTATCGCCGGCATGGCTGAAGACGCGCAGATCGGTCGGGTAGCCGCGCAGCATGCTGCGCCGGACCGCCATGCCGTAGCGTGGCGCGACCTGCGCCGGAATCGCATCGATGGCGGCATTCGCCACGATGCCGTCGATAGTGGCGGCCGGTACGGGCTTCCCTTCCACGTCGTAAAGCTGCTTCGTGGGCTTGCTGGTCAGCTTCTCGATCCAGCCCTTCACCTGGTCGCGCGGCAGCGCGGCAGGGAGGTGGCGGATGTCGTGCATGGACGGGTCGAGCGTCGCGACGCGTTCGTTCAGGGCCGCGATGGCGCCGCGGTCGAGCACGAGCTTGTCCCCGTCGTGAAGCTTCGCTACCCAGAAGTCCGGCGTGAGCTGCGCATCCTCGACCCCCAGGATCCCCGAGGGCGGCGCCTTCATCTCGGCGGCCAGGGCGGGCGTGGCGCCGATGGAAAGCGCGAGCAGGGTCGCGAGCAGGGTGTGGCGTAGTGTGTTCATAGCGATTCCTTGATCAGGAGGCCAGCGCCGAAAGCACCGCGGCGACGACGAGACCGAAGCCGGTCCCGAGGATATATCCGAGCAGCGCGAGCAGGATGCCCACCGGCACCAGCGATCGCGAATAGGTGGCGGCAAGCACCGGCGTGGCCGCCACGCCGCCGATGTGGGCGAGCGACGAGATGCCGCAGAGGTAGAGGTCGAAATGGAAGATCCGTGCGGCGATGCAGAGCAGCACGGCGTGGATGGCGATGACGGTGACCCCCGCGACCAGGTAGAGCGGCGCGGCGGCGATGCCGGCGAAGCTGCTCTGCGAGGCAAGCACAGCCACGACCGAGATCAGCAGCGCGCTGGACACGGCCTGCGCTCCGGGAAGCCGCGCCAGTCGCGTATGTGCCGCGACGAGGCCGGCGATGGTCGCGATGAGGATCGTCCAGGTCGTCGGCGAGACCATGCTGCCCACGGGCATGTGCTCGCCGAGCAGGGCGGACACGCTGGAGACGAGGACCGCGAGGCCGAGCCAGAGCAGCACGCTGTCCCCCGTGGCCGGCGCGCGAACGGCCGCCTCGGCCACATTCATGTCTGCGCTGGATGTCGCCCGCGTCCAGCGGTTGAAGGCGGGCGCGAGGCGTGCCACGGCGAACAGCACCACCACCCACATCGAATAACAGAGGGCATCGGTGAGCAGGGTGGTGGCCAGTGACGTATCGGACATGCCGATCGCCTGCTTCACGGCGATCATGTTCGCGGTGCCGCCCATCCAGCTGCCCGACAGCGAGGCGAGCGGCATCCACCCATCGCCCGGCATCCAGTGCCGGTAAAGGAGGAAGGTGAGGACGAAGGCGGTGAACAGGCTGATCGAGGTGCAGACGAACACGCCGAGCACGCGAGGACCCAGCGCGAGGATGGCGCGCAGGTCGCAGTTGATCATCAGCAGGAAGAGCAGGGCGGGCACCATCCGCGACACCAGCGTCTGCTGCGCCTCGTGGATTTCCGGCGTTGCGGTCCAGAACCCGGCGACGGACAACGCCGTGACGGTGAGGTAGGTGAGGACGATAGGCGGAAGGATGTCGAACGCCTTCCAGGCAAAGCGCCGCTCGATCGCCGGCCAGAACCCCGCCGCAAGCAGCATCACGGCCAGATAAGGCCAAACCGACTGGATCACGCGTCCCCTCCCCGGGTGGTGTCTCAACGGTCGTCAGGAATATCTATTCCTAACGAAGTAGCCCGAAGCATAAATTATTGACCGCGCTTTGCAAGCATGTTACACAGCCATCACAGCACGTCCACCCACCACGGTTGCATCGGGGATACCGAACGGTGAAAGCGGCTTTACGAAACGCGATTCGTTCCGCGCTGGCGGCGTGCCTGGTGGCGACCCTTTATGCGGTCTCGCCCGCGTACGCACAGACCTCGCCGGCGCCCGTGGGCCTGGGTGGCCTGGTGGCAACCGACCCTGTCGGCGACGCGGCGTCGAAACAGATCGACGCCGGCCATTTCAAGGAAGCCGAAGCGGCCATTGCCAAGGCACTGTCCAAGCCGGGCCTGACGCCTGCCCAACGCAACACCCTCGAATTCCAGCGCGAACGCATGCGCCGCATCCTCATCGACTTCACCCTCGATGCCGAGGCGGTGAAGGCGCGCCTGCGCAAGCAGATCCCCGACCTCACCGATGCCGAATTCGCGAAGTGGGACGAGGCGGGCCTGCTCGAGAAGCAGGTGATCGACGGCCGCACGCTCTATTTCAAGCGCTCGCCCGGCAACCTGTTCCGCATCAGTGCGGAGGCCCGTGCCCGTCGCGCGGAACAGAAGCCGTTCGACGACGGCCCGAACGAGGTACTCAACGACCACCATCGCGCCGTGCGCGAGGCCGCGCTCGCGCAGCATGCGAGCAGCGTGCTGCCGCGACGCGAAAGCGTGACCCAGATCCTCACCGTCAAGGCGGACGCCGTTCCCGCCGGCGAGACGGTCCGCGCGTGGATCCCGTATCCGCGCGCGATCAAGGGGCAGCAGGAGGACATCCGCCTGGTCTCCAGTGAGCCTGTGGGCGCGAAGGTCGCGCCGGAGTCGACCCTCCAACGCACGGCGTACCTCGAAAAGAAGGCCGTGGCGGGGAAGCCGACCGAGTTCTCGATCACGTACGAACTGACCCTCTACGCCCGCTACGTCGACATCGACCCCGCGAAGGTCACGCGCACGCCGATCACCCCCGAACTGGCCCCCTTCGTCGCCGAGCGTGCGCCGCACATCGTGTTCACCGACGCCATGCGCGCGTATTCGAAGCGCGCGGTGGGCAACGAGACCAACCCGTACCGCATCGCGCAGAAGCTGTTCGCCGCCGTGGACACGATTCCCTGGGCCGGTGCGCGCGAGTATTCCACCCTCTCCAACATCGGCGACTACACCCTGCATGCCGGCCACGGCGATTGCGGTGAGCAGACCCTGCTGCTGATGACCCTGCTGCGCCTCAACGGCATCCCGGCGCGCTGGCAGTCCGGCTGGATCTTCTCCGATGGCAAGTACAACAACATCCACGACTGGGGCCAGGTGTACCTGGCACCGTACGGATGGGTACCGATGGACGTGACCTTCGGCCGCCTGGCGGCCGGGGCGAACGCAAAGCCGGGCGACGACAAGCTCGAGTGGTTCTACCTCGGCGGCCTGGACGCCTATCGCATCGCCTTCAACGACGACTACTCGCGGCCGTTCGTGCCGGCGAAGACCTTCTTCCGCTCGGAGACGGTCGACTCGCAACGCGGCGAAGTCGAATGGAAGGGCGGCAACCTGTATTTCGACCAGTGGGATTACGACTTCCGTTGGCATCGCGTCGACACGCCGGAAGGGGCCGGCGACGCGAAGCACTGACGGGCAGTACACAACCCGAAAACATCATCTTATGGGAGTGGGGAGATGGGGGACATGAAGACGAACCGGCGTGCATTGCGCCACGGCGCCTTGTGTATGGCGATCGGCCTGGGTCTTGCCGTATCCGGCGTGGCCTGGGGCGCGAACACGGACGGTTCGATCATAGGCCGCACCAAGTCGGGCGCCACGGTCACCGTGCGCGACCCGGGCACTGGCCTGACCCGCACAGTGACCGCCGATGCAGATGGCAATTTCCGCTTTCCGTTCCTGCCGGTCGGCCACTACCAGCTCGACAGCAGCAAGGATGGCAAGCCGGTGGGCACGACGGCGGAGGTGAACGTAAGCCTCGGCAACGCCACCACCGTGAACCTCGTGGAGCGCGGCGCGACGGGCACCACCGAACTGGAAGGCGTGCAGGTGAGCGCCCCGGTAGTCATCTCCGCGGTGGACGTCAGTTCGACCGAAATAGCGACGAACATCAGTCGTGAGGAAATCCGCCGCCTGCCCGTGGACCAGAACGTGCAGGCCGTGGCGTTGCTGGCGCCGGGCGTGAACAAGGGCAATGCCGGCTTCGGCGGCATCTCCTTCGGCGGTTCGTCGGTCGCCGAGAACTCGTTCTACGTGAACGGCCTCAACGTCACCGACTTCTATAACCGCAATGGCTTCTCCGAGGCGCCGTTCGCCTTCTACCAGGAGTTCCAGGTCAAGACCGGCGGCTATTCCGTAGAGTTCGGCCGCACCACCGGCGGCGTCGTGAACGCCGTGACCCGCTCGGGCACGAACGAATTCAAGGCGGGCGCGGAGATGACCTTCGAGCCCAGCGACTGGCAGGCGACGACCAAGAACCGCTACTGGGACGGCGAGCGTTACATCACCTCGTCCGAGGACCACTACTCGCGTACGAAGATGAACGTGTACGCGTCCGGTCCCATCGTGAAGGACAAGCTGTTCTTCTTCGCCATGTACGAGGCGCGCGGCTACACGCCGCAGAATACGAATAACGAAGGCACCCTGCTGACCCAGAACGACACCGACTCCGGCTTCTGGGGCACCAAGGTCGACTGGCATATCAACGACAAGAACCTGCTCGAGTTCATGGCCTTCTCCGACAAGGACACGAACGAAGGCTCGGTCTACACGTACGATTTCGCCACGCGCACGAAAGGCACGAAGAACGACGTCATCACCAGCGATACCGGCGGCAGGAACTGGAACGGTACCTTCACCAGCTACCTGGTCGACAACCTGTCGATGAAGCTGATGTATGGGCGCAACGAGCGCGAGGCGTTTACCCATGGCCTCGCCGACGCCGAGTGCAACCCGGTGCGCATCGACGACAGCGCCGACGCGCCGGACGTGCCGCTGGGTTGCAGCTCCAGCACGATGGTGGAAAAGCGCAACGACACCCGCAAGCAGGGCCGTGCCGACTTCGAATGGACGCTGGGCGACCACCTGGTCCGCTTCGGCTACGACCACGAGGTCGACACCTCGGAATACCAGCGTCACTATCCGGGTCCCGGCGAGTACTACTACAACATCGTCCATGCCGATCCCGGCGCCACCATCGAGAACGACGGCGTGATGCCCCCGGGCTATGACATGTACGTCCGCCAGCGCCGCTACAACATCGGTGGCACGTTCGAAACGACGAACAACGCCTACTACATCGAAGACAACTGGAACATCACGCCGACCTTCCTGCTGAACGTGGGCCTGCGCAGCGACTCCTTCGACAACAAGACCGCCGAAGGGAAGAGCTACATCAAGGTCGACAACATGATCGCGCCGCGCCTGGGCTTCTCCTGGGACCTCAAGGGCGACGGCAGCCTGAAGGTGTTCGGCAACCTCGGCCGCTACTACCTGCCGGTGGCCAACGTGATCAACATCAAGCAGGCCGGCGGCCTCCTCGACGAGCGCACGTTCTACACCTTCGAGGGCTACCAGATCCTCGACCGCAACGGCTCGCAGTACGCCGTGCCCATCCTCGGCCAGCAGATCGGTGCGGTGGACACCTCGCAGGGCAACGGCACGGTGGGCGACCTGCGCTCCGAAGTCGACAAGAACATGGACCCGGTCTACCAGGACGAGGCGATCCTCGGTTTCCAGCAGATGCTGACGGACAAGTGGTCGTGGGG
Source organism: Luteibacter sp. SVR4-7G (assembly GCF_056755555.1). Lineage (NCBI taxonomy): Bacteria > Pseudomonadati > Pseudomonadota > Gammaproteobacteria > Lysobacterales > Rhodanobacteraceae > Luteibacter > Luteibacter sp. SVR4-7G. Next base: position 150,631 of record NZ_JBPGXO010000001.1, read on the forward strand.
CGTGAGCGGCACCTATCGCAAGCTGCATGACGCCATCGACGACATGGAGATCAGCGCCACGCCGCAATGCGGCGGCGACGGCTACGTCGGCTACGTGATGGCCAATCCCGGCCGCAATGTCACCGTCTACGGCGACACCAACTGCGACGGGACGCCGGATGGCTACCTCACCATCGACACGTCGAAGCAGGGCTGGGCGCTGTACGACGCTTCGGGCAACTACCTCGGCCAGCGCGGCTGGAAGAAGCCGCGCCGCACCTTTGGTTCCCTGGAGTTCCAGGTCGACCGTGCGTGGGACGAGAAGTGGATGTTCAACGCCTCCTACGTGCTCTCGTGGAGCCGCGGCAACGCGGAAGGTCCGGTCAACTCGGACACGAACTTCGACGATACCGGCCGTACCGAGAACTTCGACGATCCGTGGGTGAACCTGTCGGGCGGCTACCTGCCGAACGACCACCGCCACCAGTTCAAGTTCCGCGGTACCTATGCGCTCAGCAAGAACTGGCAGATCGGTGCAGACGTTACGGCGCTGTCGGGCAGCCCCATCACCGCCTATGGCGTGGGCAACCCCTACGACAAGACCTCGTACCACAGCTATTTCATCTGCGTGGAGAATTGCGCGGACCCGGTCTCGGAAAACCGCGTGTACGTCGAGTCGGCGCGCGGCGCGAAGCGCACGCCCTGGACCTTCAACCTCAATGCCAGCATCACCTACCTGCTGCCGCTGGACGAGAAGAACAACCTCCGGGTGAAGTTCGCCGTATACAACCTGCTGAACCAGCAGCGCACCACGGGCGTCGACCAGGACCTGCAGACCTCGATCGGCAGCTTCAGCAACACGTACCTGCAACCGATCCGCTTCCAGCCGCCGCGGTTCGGCCAGCTGACGGTCTCGATCGACTTCTGAGGACATGTAGGAGCGCGCAGGGCGCGCGACATCTTCTGAGGCCGTGACCTTGAGCTGGCGCGCCAGCCTGGGGACAGGGGCGAAAAGATGTCGCGCGCTTTGCGCGCTCCTACAGAGGGAGCTGCATGAAAAACGCGTTGGCAATCGCCCTGCTGTTCTGCGCCGCCGCGCAGGCGCAGGACCACCCCCTCACCCTGGACACGCATGTCGACATCCCCCTGTCGTACATGCACGATCCGAAGTTCGACGCCGGCAAGGACGGTCCGCTCAAGGTGGACCTGCCGAAGATGCGCCGCGGCGGCCTCGATGCGGCTTTCTTCGTCATCTATGTCGAACAGGGTCCGCTGACGCCTGCGGGCTATGCGAAAGCCGTCGCCCAGGCCGCGCGCAAGTACGACGGCATCGACCTCGTGCTCAAGCGCTACCCGGAGCAGATCCGGCTGGCGCGCACTCCGGAAGACGTGCGCGCCAACAAGGCGGCCGGCCGGCTGTCGGCGATGATCGGCATCGAGAACAGCTATTCGCTCGGCCATGACCTGAAGCGGCTGGACGCCGCGTACGCACGCGGGGCTCGCTACGTCGGCCTGGCGCACGTGGGCAATAACGACCTCTGCGGCAGTTCGCTGCCCAGCAAGGAGCTGGGCGACAAGCCCGACAGCAACCTCGGCCTGAGCGACTTCGGCCGTCAGGTCGTCCGGCGCGCGAACGCGCTGGGCATGATGGTGGACGTATCGCATGCGTCGGACGCCTGCGTGCGCGACGTGCTGGCTCTATCCACCGCGCCGATCATCGCCTCGCATTCGTCCGCGCGCGCGATCACCGATCATCCGCGCAACCTGCCCGACGACCTGCTGAAGGCGATCGCGGCGCAGGGCGGCGTGATCCAGGCGGTGGCGTACAAGGAGTTCCTGAAGAAGGATCCCGCGCGGGAGGCCGCCGAAAAGGCCCTGCAGAAGCGCGTGGCGCAAGAGGCCGGCGACAAGGAATACGACAGCGAGAAGCACGACTACCTGCCGTCCTACATCGAAGGCATGAAGGCGATCCAGCGCGAGCATCCGCTGGCGACGCTGGACGACTTCCTCGACCACATCCAGCACATGGTGAAGGTCGCCGGTGTCGACCATGTGGGCATCGCGTCCGACTTCGACGGCGGCGGCGAAATCACCGGGTGGTTGGATGCTTCCGAAACCCGCAACGTCACCGCGGGCCTGAAGAACCGGGGCTTCTCCGACACGGACATCGCGAAGATCTGGAGCGGGAACCTGCTGCGCGTCTGGGCGGCCGACGAAGCGGCTTCGTCCGCATCGCTGGATGCGCTGGTCGACGAAGCGATCGCCCGTTACGACATCCCGGGCATCGCCGTGGGCGTGATCGAGGGCGGGAAGACCGTCTACACGCGCACGTCGGGTGTGCTGGCGGCCGGATCGGGGCGCAAGGTGGACAGCCGCACGCTGTTCAAGATCGCTTCCAACAGCAAGGCGATGACGACGGCCCTGCTGGCACGCCTCGTCGCGGCCGGCAAGCTGCGCTGGGACGATCCGGTGGTGAAATACCTTCCGGATTTCCGCATGAACGACCCGTGGGTCACCCGCGAGATCCAGGTGCGCGACCTGCTGATCCATAACAGCGGCCTGCGCGAGGGCGCGGGCGACCTGATGCTGTGGCCGGAACCGAACCGCTTCAGCCGCAAGGACATCCTCGCAGGCCTCGCTTACCTGAAACCGGAGCACAGCTTCCGCTCGCGCTATGCGTACGACAACCTGTTGTACGTCGTTGCCGGCGAGGTCGCCGCGGCGGCAGGTGGCGCGTCTTACGAGACCCTGCTTCGTCGCGAGGTGTTCGAGCCGCTGGGCCTCTCCCGCTGCCAGATTGGCAGCTGGTCGCGCGATGGCGTCGGCAACGTCGCCCAGCCTCATCGCCACGGCGACCATGGCAACGAGGTGGTGAATGCGGATGCATCGGCGATTCCGGCCATCACCTCCGCAGCGGCCGGCGGCGTGCGCTGCGATCTCGACGACATGCTGCGCTGGGCCGCCAACTGGCTGACTCCGGACGCATCCCAGCTCGCCTGGCTGGATGCCAGGCACCGCGAGCCGTTGTGGTCGATCCAGAACCCCATGCCGGTCGGCCAACGCCGCAAGGCCTGGAACGACACCCATCTGTACGGCTACGGCTATGGCTGGCGCCTTGCCGACGTGGACGGGCAGTGGAGCGTGTCGCACACCGGCACGCTATCTGGCATGTATTCCACGCTCAGCCTGCTTCCGGAAAAACGCAGCGGCTTCGTGATCATGATGAACGGCGGAGGCGAGGACGCCCGCGATGCGCTGGCCGAAGCCCTCCTGAAACGGTTTACGGCCCCCGGCGAGAAGCACACGGTGGGTGAGTACGCAGACCTCATGGCGGCGGAAGCCGCCGCTCCCGGCGCCTCGCGGGCGCCCGACACGTCGTCGCGCGTCGCGGCATCGGCTGACGAGGCGAAGGCACTGCTCGGCGTATGGCGCGATTCGTGGTTCGGCGAGGTGAGCATCTGTCCCGCGAAAGGTGGAGTAGGCTTCGTCGCGGCGCGATCGCCGGTCATGACGGGTACGCTCGAGCGCGTGGGCACGCGTTACCTCGTGCAGTGGAAGGGAGAGCGGATGGATGCCGAGCCCTGGCTCGATCTGGCCGCGCCGGACAATCTGCGCCTCACCAAGGTCGATCCCGATGCCGACTTCAGCAACGATTATGAAGACCTGGACTTCACTCGCGTGCGTGCTTGCCCTTAGCGTGCACGCCGCGGACACGCCGCCGCGCGTGTCGCCCGCGCGCACCCCTGCCGAGGCAGGGATGACGGATATCCGCGCGCTCGTGCCCGACATCGCGGAGACCATCCACTACGCCGGCAGCGACAATTTCACCGGTGGCCCCGTCGACGGCTACCGCGCGCCGAAGTGCTTCCTGCGCAGCGCGGCCGCCGAAGCCCTTGCGCGGGTGGAGGACGCCCTGCGCAAGGAGGGTTACCGGCTGCGCATATGGGATTGTTATCGCCCCGCACGCGCCGTGGCGGACTTCGTCCGCTGGGCACGCGACCCCAACGACACGCGGACGAAAGCCGCGCATTACCCGAACCTGGGCAAGGATAAGCTCCTGGGCGAATACATCGCCCCGGTCTCCGGCCACAGCCGCGGCGCCACGTGGACCTCACGCTCATGCGCTGCGAGGGTGGGCGGTGCACGCCGCTGGACATGGGCACGGACTTCGATTTCTTCGATCCTCGCGCACATACCGGTTTTCCCGGCATCGACGACGCGCAGCGCGCGAACCGCCAGCGCCTGCTGCGCGCCATGGCGAAGGAAGGCTTCGTCAACTACCCGCAGGAATGGTGGCACTACTCGCTGCCTTCCGCCGCAGCCGCCGACACCATCTACGACGTCCCCGTGGAGTGAGCATGCGCATCGCCGTCCTCCTTGCCTCCTGCCTGCTGCTCGCCGCGTGCGCCGCCAGGCCGTCGCCCGATGCGTCGGTGGATACCTTGATGGCACGTTACGAGGGCAACGTCCCGGGTGCCTCGTTGCTGGTGATCCGCGACGGTGTGCCGCTGGTGCGGCGCGGTTACGGTTTCGCGGACCTGGAGCACCGCATACCGGCGGCGCCGCAAACCAATTACCGGCTCGCCTCGGTGAGCAAGCAGTTCACGGCCGCCGCGATCCTGCTGCTGGTACAGGACGGCAAGCTTTCCCTCGACGACCGCGCAAGGAAGTGGCTTCCGGAGCTTCCTCCGGCCGCCGACGCCATCACCATCGGCCAGCTGCTGAGCCACCAGGGCGGCCTGGTCGATTACGAGGACGTGATGCCGGCGGATACACGCGTTCCGCTGCGCGACAAGGACGTGCTGGACCTGATGGCCAAAACGGACCACCTCTATTTCGCGCCGGGCACGTCGTACCGCTACAGCAACGGCGGATACGCGATGCTCGCCCTGATCGTGCAGAAGGCCTCGGGCAAGTCCTTCCAGGATTTCCTGCGCCAGCGCATCTTCCTGCCCCTGGGCATGAACAACACGCTGGCGTACGTGAACGAGGGCCCCGCCGTGCCCAACCGCGCCTATGGTTACAGCGAAGAGGGCGGTCGCTGGGTGCGGACCGACCAGAGCATGACCAGTTCCGTGCTGGGCGACGGCGGCATCTATTCGTCCATCGACGACATGGCCCGCTGGGACGCCGCGCTGTACGACAACCGGTTGCTCAGCGAATCGTCGCGTGCCGCGGCATTCACGCCGAAGACGCGCACCGACGATCCGACGGTGGAATACGGTTACGGCTGGCGCATCACGGGGGATTCCCTATGGCATTCGGGTGAGACCATCGGCTTCCGCAACGTGATCGTCCGCTACCCCGGCCGCCACCTGACCGTGATCCTGCTGACCAACCGCAACGACCCCGAACCCTACAAAACCGCCCTAGCGATAGCCCACCGATACCTGTAGGAGCGCGCCTTGCGCGCGACATCTTTTGAGGCCGTGAGCAGCAGGCCCCGTGGCTCCTCTGAAGCGCGCCTGCGCGCGCGACGGCCTTCGTTCCACTCCGAAAGCTGGCGCGCCAGCTCCAGGTCACGGCCTCAACAGCTGTCGTGCGCAAGGCGCGCTCCTACACCTTGGCTTATCATGGTGGTTCCCCGCGACTGCACGGATCCCCCATGTCCACGTTCCGCTTCGCCCTGGCCCAGTTCGACTTCCCGGTGGGTGCTGCCGCTGCCAATGCACGGCGCGTGCAGGCGCTGGCCGAGGAAGCCCGCGACCGGCTGGGTGCCTCGCTGATCGCCTTCCCCGAGCTCACGCTCTCTGGATATCCGCCCGAAGACCTCCTGCAACGCCCGAGCTTCCTCGAAGCCTGCGCGGACGAGCTCGCGGCCCTGGCCCCGAGGATCGAAGGCATCTCCGCGGTCGTGGGCCACCCGGACACGCGCGGCGAAGTATTCAATGCCGCCACGCTCGTGCGCGAAGGCCGCATGGAGTGGACGTACCACAAGCAGGCCCTGCCCAATTACACCGTGTTCGACGAGAAGCGCTATTTCCAGCATGGGGAAAGCACGCGCGTCTTCATGATCGACGGCGTGCGCGTGGGCATGCTGATTTGCGAGGACATCTGGGAAGCCGAACCCGCCGCGCATGCCGCGGAGGCCGGTGCCGAACTGATCCTCGTGATCAACGCGTCGCCTTACGACCGCCGCCAAGCCGCCACGCGCGAGGAACTCCTGCGCCGCCGGGCGACCGAGAATGGCGTGCCCATCGCCTATGTGAACCTCGTGGGAGGGCAGGACGACCTGCTGTTCGACGGTCATTCCCTGCTGGTGCAGGCCGATGGCGAGATCGCGGCCCGGGCGCCGTCGTTCGAAGAGATGCTCCTCGCCGTGGAGTACGACACGGAGACAAAGCGCCTTTCGGCGATCGACTGGCCCGAGGCGGACACGCGGTCGGCGGAGGCGATCATGTACGCCGGCCTCGTGCGCGGCGTGCGCGACTACATCGGCAAGAACGGTTTCTCCGGCGTATTGCTCGGCCTTTCCGGGGGCATCGATTCGGCGCTTACCCTCGCCATTGCGGTCGATGCGCTGGGCAAGGACAAGGTCACCGCGGTAATGATGCCCACCGTGTACACCTCGGACCTGTCCCTGCGCGAGGCCAAGGCACAGGCGGAACAGCTCGGCGTCGAGTACCACGTGCTGCCCATCGAGGGCATCTACGAGGCCTTCACCGGCACGCTGTCGCCGGTCTTCGCCGGACGCGAGCCGGACATCACCGAGGAGAACCTGCAATCGCGCACGCGCGGCGTGCTGCTGATGGCCATGTCTAACAAGACCGGCAAGCTGCTGCTGTCCACCGGCAACAAGAGCGAGATGGCCGTCGGTTACGCCACGCTCTACGGCGACATGTGCGGTGCCTATGCCCCGCTGAAGGACGTGTACAAGACCACGGTCTACGCGCTTTCCCGCTGGCGCGCGGCGATCGACGGCGCGATTCCCCTGGCGGTGATCGACCGCCCGCCCTCGGCGGAGCTGCGCCACGAACAGACCGACCAGGATTCGCTGCCGCCGTACGACCAGCTCGACGCCATCCTCGAGCTGTTCATCGAAGGCGAGGCTTCGGCGGAAGACATCATCGCCGCCGGCTACGACGATGCCACGGTGCGCCGGGTGATCCGCATGGTCTACGTGAACGAGTTCAAGCGCCGCCAGGCTGCGCCGGGGCCGCGCGTGACCACCAAGGCCTTCGGCCGAGAACGCCGCTACCCGATCACCTCAGGCTGGCGCTAGATGTAGGAGCGCGCCTGCGCGCGACGGCTTTTCGCGACTCCCTGCAAGGGCTGGTGGACCGGGGCGGAAGGCTGTCTGATGGACCGGGGCGAAAGACTGTCGCGCGCAAGGCGCGCTCCTACAGCGCGCCGGCTGTACAAGCGTGCGCGGGTCGGGTCAGTGATGCCCGGAGAACGGGATGGCCTTGCGCCAGATCGACGGATGGTACGGCCAGTCCGGGTCCTCGAGGTAAGGATGATTCGGATAGTTCAGGGCCAGCACCTTGCGGGTCTGCTCGGCCAGCGGCTGGCGGTCCAGCGCGATGTAGCTGCGGGTGAGGATGGCCAGCGCGTCGGCCGTCTGCGGCGACTGCTGGTAGTGCTCCACCACGTACTGGGCGCGGTTGGCGGAGGCGATGTACGACTTCGTGCGCAGGTAGTACTCGGCCACGTTGATTTCGAACTGGGCCAGCTGGTTACGCAGGAAGATCATGCGCTGGCGGGCGTCGGTGGCATACGCGCTGTTCGGATAACGCCGGGTCAGCTGGCTGAAATCGTCGAATGCGGTGAGGTTGAAGCCCTGGTCGCGGCGGGTGGAAGCGCCGTCGCCGCGCGACAGGTAGCGCTCGATGAAGCCCCCCGTACGGTCGAAATTGATCAGACCGCGCAGGTAATAGGCATAATCCGCATGCTTGTGGGTCGGAAACGTCTTGATGAAGCGGTTGATCGTCGAGTACGCGTCGTCCGGCTTGTTGTCCTTGTACTGCGCGTAAGCCAGTTCGATCTGCGACTGCTCGTTGATGTCACCCGACGGGAAGCGCGCGATGAGTCGCTGATAGGCCTTCTCGGCCGCGGCGTAGTCGGAATGCTCCAGCGATTCATGGGCATTGGCATAAAGCCGGTCGACCGGCATCGTGTCGATCGTCTCCTTCTTGCTGCGGAACATCGAGCAGGCGCTCATCGACAAGACGAGGACGAGCAGAATGGTGATCTTGGTTGCACGCATTGAGAGAGTTCGGATGCTTGAGCGAAAAGGCATGATAGCCGAAACCGGCCTCTGGCCGGGCGGGGCGGTATGACGACGGTCAGACACGAGGCCACCGTGCCAGTGGCGGCGGCGGGTCGGCGGTTCGACCAGTCCCTGGCGGAGATGTTCCCCGAATACTCCCGGTCCCGCCTCACCGGCTGGATCAAGGAGGGCAAGGTATTGCTGGACGGCGCCCGCGTGGCCCCGCGGCACCTCGTCCGGGGCGGCGAGCAGGTGGCCCTGGAGGCCGAGCTTGAGGCCGAGGTCGACGCCCAGCCCGAGGACATCGCGCTGGACATCCGCTACGAGGACGGCGACCTGATGGTGATCGACAAGCCCGTTGGGCTGGTCGTCCACCCCGGCGCGGGCAATCCGGCGGGCACCCTGCTGAATGCCCTGCTGCACCACAGCCCGGCGCTGGCCGAGCTGCCGCGCGGCGGCATCGTGCATCGCCTGGACAAGGACACGGCCGGCCTGATGGTGGTGGCGAAGAGCATGGCGGCGCATACGGCCCTGGTCGCCATGCTGGCCCGCCACGACGTGCACCGGCAGTACGAGGCCGTGGTGCTGGGCACGATGGTGGCCGGCGGCACCGTGGACCAGCCCATCGGCCGGCACCAGCACGACCGCCTGAAGCAGGGCGTGCGCGATGTCGAGGACGGCGGCAAGGAAGCGATCACCCATTACCGGGTGCGCGAGCGTTTCCGGGCCCACAGCGTGATCCAGTGCAACCTGGAGACCGGCCGTACCCACCAGATCCGTGTGCACATGGCGCACCTGGGCCATCCGCTGGTCGGCGACCAGCTCTACGGCAACGGCCTGCGCCTGCCGCGCGGCGCGAGCCAGGAGCTGATCGATGCCCTGCGCGGCTTCCGGCGCCAGGCCCTGCATGCCGAGAAGCTGGCCTTCGAGCACCCGGTCTCGGGCGAGTACCTGGAGTTCGATTCGCCGCGGCCGGCCGACCAGGACGCGCTGATCGAGGCGCTGCGGGCCGATACCGCGCTGCATCCGATCGAGGAATGAGCATGGGCGAGGCGTGGATCGTGCCGGAATGGGACGCTCCGGCGAACGTGGGGGCGGCCGTGTCGACGCGCCTGGGCCCCGGCGTGTCCGTTCCACCGTACGACCGGTTGAACCTCGGTCTGCGTTCCGGCGACGACCCGGCCGCCGTCACGGCGAACCGCGCGGCCGTGTCGCTGGCTCTGGCGCTGCCGGCGCCACCCCTCTGGCTGCGCCAGGTGCACGGCCACGAGGTAGCCGATGCGGCGGTCGCGGCGGACTCCGGCGAGGAGCCGGTTGCCGATGCAGCGGTGGCGCGGGGACCGGGCAGGGTGCTGGCCATCCTCACGGCGGATTGCCTCCCCGTGCTCTTCGCCAGCGCCGACGGGGGTAGCATCGGCGCGGCCCACGCCGGCTGGCGCGGACTGGCGGCCGGCGTGCTCGAAAACACCGTCGCCCGGATGGGCGTGCCGCCCAGTTCGCTGGTCGCCTGGCTTGGCCCCGCCATCGGCGGGGTTTCCTACGAGGTGGGTGCCGAGGTGCGCGCGGCCTTCGTCGAAGGAGATCCGGCGGCGGACGAGGCCTTTACGCCGACCCGGCCGGGGCATTGGACCTGCGATCTTTACATGCTGGCGCGCAGCAAGCTGGCGGCGGCGGGCGTGCAGCGGGTATCCGGCGGCGGCTTCGACACGTTCCGCGACGAGCGCTTGTATTCGTATCGCCGGGAGGGTGCCGCGAGCGGGCGGTTTGCGTCCCTGATCTGGACCTCCAGGGACATGTAGGAGCGCGCACCGCGCGCGACATCTTTTCGCGAGAGCCTGCACGGGCTTTTGCGGACCGGGGCGAAAGGCTGTCGCGCGCGTTGCGCGCTCCTACAGCGCGCTAGCGCTCGTACACCGTCATCGGCGAAGGGATGTAGATTTCCGGCTTCACCCGCGGCGGCTCGGTGAGCGCGTGCAGGAATGCGTTGCGCCACGTCGTGATGTCGTTGCGTTCCAGCACGTCCATCATCGACTGCCAGCGCATGCGCCGCTCCTTGAGCGGCATTTCCAGCGCGCGTTTCAGGGCCTCGGACACTTCGTCCAGGTCGGAAGGATTCACCAGCAACGCGGCATCGAGTTCCTGCGCCGCGCCGGCGAATCGCGACAGCACGAGCACGCCCGGATCCTGCGGGTCCTGGCAGGCGACGTACTCCTTCGCGACGAGGTTCATGCCGTCGCGCAGCGGCGTCACCAGGCCGACCTTCGCCACGCGGAAATACCCCGCCAGCACCTTATGGGCGAAGGACTTGTTCACGTAGCGGATCGGCACCCAGTCCGGCTCGGCGTACTGCCCGTTGATGTGCCCCGCGCTGCGCTCCAGTTCGCGGCGCAGGGAGCGGTATTCCGGCACGTCCGAACGTGACGGCGGCGCAATCTGCAGGAGCGACACGCGGCCGCGCATCTCTTTGTGGTCGCGCAGCAGCCGGGCGAAACCCTCGAAGCGTTCCGGAAGGCCCTTCGAATAGTCGAGGCGGTCCACGCCGATGATCAGGGCGCGATCGTCGATCGATGCCTTGAGCTTGGCCACGGCGCCGCTGTCCTCCGCGCGGTGGGCCAGCTCCACCGCTTCGGCGGTATCGATGCTGATCGGGAAGACTCCGGCGCGGAAGATCCGCCCGTTGGCGGCGCGGATGCGGCCGCCCGTGCGCATGGCGGCGCCCAGTTCGTGGAGGAAGTAGTCTTCCAGCGCGCGCAGGTCGCGCTGCGTGTGCACGCCGACGAGATCGTAGGAAGCCAGCGGCTCCAGCAGTTCGCGGTGGCGCGGCAGCGTGATCAGCAAGCCCGCCGCCGGAAGCGGCGTGTGCAGGAAGAAACCGATGCGGTTTTCCACCCCCAGCTCGCGCAGCATGGCCGCGAGCGGAATCAGGTGGTAGTCGTGCACCCAGACGATATCGTCCTTGTGCAGCAGCTTTGCCACGCGCTCCGCGAAGATGCGGTTGACCCGCAGGTAGCCTTCCAGGTGGTCCCGCCGGTAATCGACGAGGTCGCCGCGATAATGGAACAGCGGCCACAGCGCCCGGTTGGCGAAACCGCTGTAGTAGTCGTCATGGTCCGTCTTGGACATGTCGATCGTGGCGTAGCTGATGTTCCCGTCGCGGACCTCGTGCAACTCCTTGCCGGTCTCCGCGGCGATGTTCCCGCTCCAGCCGAACCAGAGCCCGCCCATTTCCTGCAGCGCCGCGTTCATGGCGGACGCCAATCCGCCTGTCTGCGTCTGCTTCGGCAGCGCGACGCGGTTCGATATGACGACTAATCGACTCATTGTCTCGCTGCGGCTCCTCGCGTCAATGCAGCTTTCACGGAATTCAGCCAAGCATGGACATCGGCCGGGCTAGACAATGTGAACACGGCGCATGACGGCGTTCTTGCACCGACGCGTACGGATGCGCCGCCGCGATCGTTGACCGTGGCGAAGGCATGTTCGTCGGTGAGGTCGTCGCCGAGGTACACCGGGTGCCTGCCCAGGAAGGGCGCCGCGTCGAGGAGGGTGGCCACCGCCACGCCCTTGTCCATGCCCCGTGGCTTGAATTCGTAGACGTAGCTGCCCGGCTGCAGTTCGAAACCTCTGAAGCGCGCGGCAATGGCAGGCGCGAGGCGCTCCAGTTCCGCCGAATATTCGGGATGCTCGCGGCAATGCAGCGCCACCGACCAGCTCTTGTCCTCCACGCGTACGCCCGGCATGCGCGCGGCGACGGCGTGGACCGCCTCGCGCAGGCTGGCCAGCTCGCCGGCATCGACGGGAACGGTGGTCGTGCTCCCGTCCGCCCGACGGAGTTCGAGGCCATGCTGCCCGGCTGCCGCCCACTGTGGTCGCCCGAAGATCCTGTCTAGGCCCGCAATGGCGCGTCCGCTGACCAGGGCCAGCGCGCCGCCAAGCGCGTCGCGGATGGCGTCCAGCGTGTCGAGCATGCCGTCCGGGACCACGACGCGGTCCGGATCGTCGGCGAAGGCGAGGAGGGTGCCGTCGGCATCGAGGAACAGGGCCGTGGCGGGCGTGACGAGTTCGGCGGGCGGGCGGGGCAGGCTGGCGGCGGTCACGTGGAGTCCGGTGTCGGGGTATCCCCGCAAGCATGCACGCCAGGCCGTGAAAATACCGCTGCCCGCAGCGGTGTAGGAGCGCGCCTTTGCGCGCGACAGCTTTTGGGGCCGTGAGCCACAGGGCCTGGTGCTCTTGGCGAAAAGCTGTCGCGCGCAAGGCGCGCTCCTACAACCCCTCCCGCCGTTGAAGGTTGGGCAAGGAACCCGCATCTGTGTCGCCAGAGAGGCGGTCGCGGGGAGGGCCCGGGGCGCGCCATGACCTTCGGAGAAAACACGATGCGAATGGACAAACTCACGTCGCGCTTCCAGCAGGCACTGGCCGACGCGCAGTCGCTGGCCGTCGGCCGCGACCACAACATCCTCGAGCCGGTCCACCTGCTCGCCGCACTGCTCGACCAGCAGGGCGGTTCCACGGCGCCCCTGCTGACCCAGGCCCAGGTGAACGTGCCCGCGCTGCGTCAGCGCCTGGGCGAGATCCTCGAGCGCCTGCCCCGGGTCAGCGGCCAGGAAGGCAGCATCAGCCTGGGCAACGACCTCAATCGCCTGCTCAACCTCACCGACAAGCTGGCCCAGCAGCGCGGCGACCAGTTCATCGCGAGCGAACTGTTCGTCCTCGCGGCGCTGGAGGATCGCGGCGAGACCGGTGGCGCCCTGAAGGCGGCCGGCGCCACGAAGGAACGCCTGGAAGCCGCCATCGAGAAACTGCGCGGCGGCGAGAAGGTGCAGTCGGAGAACGCCGAGGACCAGCGCCAGGCGCTGGAGAAGTACACCATCGACCTCACCGAGCGCGCCGAGAGCGGCAAGCTCGACCCGGTGATCGGCCGTGACGAGGAAATCCGCCGCACGATCCAGGTGCTGCAGCGCCGTACCAAGAACAATCCCGTGCTGATCGGCGAGCCCGGCGTCGGCAAGACAGCCATCGTCGAAGGCCTGGCCCAGCGCATCGTCAACGGCGAGGTGCCCGAGGGCCTGCGCGACAAGCGCGTGCTTTCGCTCGACATGGGTTCGCTGATCGCCGGCGCGAAATTCCGCGGCGAATTCGAGGAGCGCCTGAAGGGCGTGCTGAGCGACCTTTCCAAGCAGGAAGGCCGGGTAATCCTCTTCATCGACGAGCTGCACACCATGGTCGGCGCGGGCAAGGCCGATGGCGCGATGGACGCCGGCAACATGCTGAAGCCGGCGCTGGCCCGCGGCGAACTGCATTGCATCGGCGCGACCACGCTCGACGAATACCGCAAATACGTGGAGAAGGACGCCGCGCTAGAACGCCGCTTCCAGAAAGTGTTCGTGGGCGAGCCCAGCGTGGAAGACACCATCGCGATCCTGCGCGGCCTGAAGGAGCGCTACGCGGTGCACCACGGCGTGGAGATCACCGACCCGGCGATCGTCGCGGCGGCGACCTTGTCCGCGCGCTACATCCCCGATCGCCAACTCCCTGATAAGGCCATCGACCTGATGGACGAGGCCGCTTCGCGCATCCGCATGGAAATCGATTCCAAGCCGGAAGAGCTGGACCGCCTGGAGCGCCGGCTCATCCAGCTGAAGATCCAGCGCGAGATGCTGAAGAAGGAACAGGACGAGGAATCGAAGCAGCGCCTCGCCAACCTGGAATCCGACATCGAAAAGCTCGACCGCGAATTCTCCGACCTCAACGAGGTGTGGAAGTCGGAGAAGGCCACGCTCCAGGGCGCCACCAAGATCAAGGAGCAGATCGAACAGGCCCGCCTGGAACTGGAGGCCGCGCAACGCCGCCAGGATTACGGCGCGATGAGCGAGATCCAGTATGGCCGCCTGCCGGCACTGGAAAGCCAGCTGGCCGCCGCGCAGAAGGCGGAAAAGCAAGACTTCACGCTACTGCAGGATCGCGTCACTGCGGAAGAGATCGCCGAGGTGGTCGCGCGCTGGACCGGCATCCCGGTGGCGAAGATGCTCGAGGGCGAGCGCGAGAAGCTGCTGCACATGGAAGAGGCGCTGCATGGGCGCGTCGTCGGCCAGGACGAAGCGGTGCGAGCCGTCTCGGACGCGATCCGCCGCGCGCGCGCGGGCCTTTCCGATCCGAACCGTCCTTACGGTTCGTTCCTGTTCCTCGGCCCCACGGGCGTGGGCAAGACGGAGCTGTGCAAGGCGCTGGCCGATTTCCTCTTCGACACGCAGGACGCGATGGTCCGCATCGACATGAGCGAGTTCATGGAGAAGCATTCCGTGAGCCGCCTGGTCGGCGCGCCCCCGGGCTACGTGGGCTACGAGGAAGGCGGCTACCTCACGGAGGCGGTACGCCGCCGCCCGTACAGCGTGATCCTGCTCGACGAGGTCGAGAAGGCGCATCCGGACGTCTTCAACATCCTGCTCCAGGTCCTCGACGACGGGCGCCTGACGGACGGCCAGGGCCGCACGGTGGATTTCCGCAACACCGTCATCGTGATGACCTCCAACCTCGGTTCGAACCTCATCCAGGAACAGGCTGGCGACAGCGAGGCGGACTACCTGCAGATGAAGGCCTCGGTGCTGGGCGTGGTGCAGGCGCACTTCCGCCCGGAGTTCATCAACCGCCTGGACGACCTCGTGGTCTTCCGCCCGCTCGACAAGAAGCAGATCCGTTCCATCGCGCGCATCCAGCTCGACTACCTGGCCCGGCGCCTCGCCGACCGCCAGCTGTCGCTGGACCTCACCGACCGGGCGCTCGACCTGCTTGGCAGCGCGGGCTTCGATCCGGTGTACGGGGCGCGGCCGCTGAAGCGGGCGATCCAGCAGCAACTGGAGAATCCGCTGGCGCAGCGCATCCTGCAGGGGGCGTTTTCGCCCGGGCAGACGGTGCGCGTCGATTCCGACGGAAACCACCTCATCTTCGAGGCGGCATAATTGTAGGAGCGGACCTTGTCCGCGACAGCCTTTCGCGGTGGGGCGGCAGGTCCTGCTGCTCTTCGCGAGGAGCTGTCGCGGACAAGGTCCGCTCCTACAGTGCACCTCATGACTGTCAAGCAACCGAGATCACCATGCCCATCTACGAATTCCAGTGCCAGGCCTGCGGCCATCGTTTCGACCGTTTGCAGAAGATCTCCGATCCGGACCCGGCCACCTGTCCCAGCTGCGCCGGACCGCGCGTCGGGAGGATGCTGAGCGCACCGCAGTTCCGCCTGGCTGGCAGCGGCTGGTACGAAACCGACTTCAAGAAGGACACCGACAAGAAGCGGAACCTCGCCGAAGGGTCGTCCGGTGCACCGGCTCCCGCGCCTGCGCCCGCTCCCGCACCGGCCGCGGCGTCGGGCTCGTCGTCTTCCACGTAAGCGGGCGCTCGTCGTCCTTAACTGACAGGAATCGCCTCAAAAGTCCTACGACATATTTAAGGGGCGTTGAAGCGGCCTCCGATAACGTGCGGTGACGCGTATGGAGGTAATCATGAAAGGAATTCTCGGGCTGGCGTCCACGCTGGCCATCGGTATGGTGGCCCTGTCCGGCCCGCAAGAGGCACAGGCGGGCTGGGGCGCGGCGACGGTGAACTGCTACAGCGAGGGCGGCCACCGCTCACACTGCCGGGTGCCCTGGCGCGACGCACGTCTGGTCCGCCAGGACTCCCGCGCCGCCTGCGTGCGTGGCCATACCTGGGGCATGGATCGCGGCGGCATCTGGGTCGACGACGGTTGTCGCGGCATCTTCGCAGACGCCTATGCCGGGCATGGCCGGGATGACGGCCACCACTACGACAGCCACCACTACGACAGCCACCACGACGACGATCACCACGCCTACGAGGGCGATCTGGTATGGCGCGCCCCGGCCCGTCCGGCCTACAGTGGCCGCGCCGGTGGCGATGGCCGCATCGTCTCCTGCGACAGCAACGACAACAGGCGCGTGTTCTGCCGCTGGCCCATCGGGCACGGCGCGCGCCTGGTCGAGCAGACCTCGCGCAGCGACTGCCGTGAGGGATACAGCTATGGCTTCATGCACGACGGCATTTGGGCCGCCAAGGGCTGCCGCGGCAAGTTCGACATCGGGCACTGATGTGCGGGAGAGCGTTCTTGCGATCCGTTCAATCATCGTTGCGGATACCTCCGATAATTTGCGATCACACACATGGGAGGTAGGGACATGAAGAGCATCCTGGCCATGGCCGCCACCGTCGCCCTCGGCGCGGCGGCCTTCGCGGCTCCGCACGCGGCGCACGCACAGCGCGGCGGCGACACCGTCAACTGCTACAGCGACAACGGCCGCCGGTCCTACTGCCGGGTGCCCTGGCGCGACGCCCGCCTCGTCCGGCAGGACTCCAAGACCGACTGCATCCGTGGCCGCACCTGGGACATCGATCGCGGCGGACTGTGGGTCGACAACGGCTGCCGCGGCATCTTCCAGGAAGCCCGCGGATGGGGTGGCGGCGGCCGTCCGGGCTGGGACGACCGCCCGGGCTGGGGCGGCGGTCCCGGCGGCGGCGACGGCCGCATCGTTTCCTGCGACAGCAACGACAATAAGCGCGTGTTTTGCCGTTGGCCGATCGGTCGCGGTGCGCGCCTCGTGGAGCAGACCTCGCAAAGCAACTGTCGCGAGGGATACAGCTACGGCTTCACCCGGGACGGCATCTGGGCCGATCACGGCTGCCGCGGCAAGTTCGCCATCGGCCGCTGAGCGCCTGTCCCAAGGCGTTGGAGAGCCCCGGCTCGTGGTACGATCCGGGGTCTTTTCTCCAGAGTTACCAGCGCATGCGCACCCACCTTTGCGGACTCATCGACGAGTCGCTGATCGGCCAGAACGTCACCCTCTGCGGATGGGTCAACACCCTGCGCCTCCAGAGCCATGTGGCCTTCGTCGACCTGCGCGACCACGAGGGTATCGCCCAGGTGGTGATCGAGCGTGAAAACGCCGCCGCCTTCGCCGTCGCCGGCGGGCTGGGTTATGAGTTCGTGGTGAAGGTCACCGGCCAGGTCCGCAAGCGACTGTCGGCCAACGACAAGCTCAGGACCGGCACGGTCGAGGTCCTGGCGGACAGGGTCGAGATCCTCAACGCCGCGCGCGACCTCCCGTTCGCGCTGCACGAATCGCCGAACGAGGACCTGCGGATGACCTACCGCTACCTCGACCTGCGCCGTCCGGAGATGCAGAAGATGATGCGCACGCGCACCGCGCTGGTGCGCGAACTGCGCCGCTACCTCGACGCCGCCGGCTTCCAGGACATCGAAACCCCGATCCTGACCAAGGCCACGCCGGAGGGTGCGCGCGATTACCTCGTGCCGAGCCGCGTGCATCCGGGCCAGTTCTATGCCCTCCCGCAGTCGCCCCAGCTGTTCAAGCAGATCCTGATGATGGCCGGCTTCGACCGCTACTACCAGATCGCCCGCTGCTTCCGCGACGAAGACCTGCGTGCCGACCGTCAGCCGGAATTCACCCAGCTCGACCTCGAGTTCGCCTTCGTGGAAGAACGCGACGTGCAGGACTTCGTCGAGAACCTGATCCGCCACGTGTTCCGCGAAGTGCGCCAGGTGGAACTCGACGCGGTATTCCCGCGGATGACTTACGAGGAAGCGATGCGCCGTTTCGGGTCGGACAAGCCGGACCTGCGCATTCCTCTGGAGCTGGTGGACGTCGCCGGCGCGGTGAAGCACGTGGAGTTCAAGGTGTTCTCCGGCCCCGCCAACGATCCCGCCGGCCGCGTGGCCGCGCTGCGCGTGCCGGGTGCCGCCGATCTCTCCCGCAAGGATATCGACGGCCTCACCGAATACGCCGCCAAGTACGGCGCGAAGGGCCTCGCCTGGCTGAAGGTGGAGGACCTTGCCAAGGGCCGCGACGGCATCAATTCGCCGGTGGCCAAGTTCCTCGACGACGCGGCGCTTGAGCAGGTGCTCAAGCTCACCGGTGCGGGCACGGGCGACATCGTGTTCTTCGGCGCAGGCGCCTGGAAGACCGTCACCGATTTCATGGGCGCGCTGCGCATCAAGCTGGGCCGCGACCGTGGCATGGTCGAAAACAGCTGGAAGCCGCTGTGGGTCACCGACTTCCCGATGTTCGAATACGACGAGGAAGAAAAGCGCTTCGTCGCGCTCCACCATCCGTTCACCGCGCCGAAGGTCGACGATATCGCCGACCTGCGCGCCAACGCCGCCGTGGCGGTGAGCCGCGGTTACGACATGGTGCTCAACGGCAACGAGATCGGCGGCGGTTCCATCCGCATCCACCGGCCGGAAATGCAGAGCGCCGTGTTCGAGCTCCTCGGCATCGGCGAAGAAGAGGCGGAGGCCAAGTTCGGCTTCCTGCTGAAGGCGCTGCGCCTCGGTGCGCCGCCCCACGGCGGTCTCGCGTTCGGCATCGACCGCATCGCCGCGCTGATGGCCGGCACGGAATCCATCCGCGACGTCATCGCCTTCCCGAAGACCACCAGCGCACAGGACCTCATGACCGACGCGCCGTCGCAGGTGTCGGAGCCGCAGTTGAAGGAGCTGCACGTGCGCGTGGCCACCGCGGAGCCGGCGAAAGCCTGACCCGGATGGCCCGATGACCGCCTCCCAGATCCACGTCCTGCTGTTGCACGGGCTGTGGATGCGCGGCTTCGCCATGGCCATGCTGCACCGGCGCCTCCGCGAGGAAGGCTTCCAGGTGCACCAGTTCGAATACATGAGCGTGGCCGCGCCGCCGGAACAGGCGATCGCGCGGCTGCGCAAGCGCATCCGCGCACTGGCCCCCGGTCCCGTGCACGTGGTGGGCCACAGCCTGGGCGGCATCCTCGCCCTGCTGGCCTGCCGCGAAGACGACCTTCCGGAGGGGCGCATCGTCTGCCTGGGCTCGCCGCTGAACGGTAGCGGTGCCGCCCGCGGCCTCACCCATCGCTGGGGCGGCGACATGCTCCTGGGGCGTTCGAAAGAGCTGCTCGAGCACGGCCTCGACCGCTGGGACGGCCGCCGCGAGGTGGGCGTCATCGCGGGGCGCCAGCCGGTGGGCCTCGGGTCGCTGGTCGGCGACGTAGGCAGCGAGCACGACGGTTCCGTCGGCGTCGAGGAAACCCGGCTTCCGGGCCTGACGGCGCACTGCGTCCTGGAAACCAGCCATACGGGCATGCTGGTTTCGGCCGATGTGGCCCGCCAGGTGGCATGCTTCCTGCGCGAAGGCCGCTTCGACACCCCTCCGGCCCCGCCCGCGTAGGAGCGCGCCTGCGCGCGACAGCCTTTCGCCCCGGTGGGCAGGCGTGCGTGCCAGCCCCAAGTTCACCGCCCCAAAACATGTCGCGCGCAGGGCGCGCTCCTACAGGGGGCGCAGTTCCGCTAGAATCGCGCCCCTGTCCGTCCGGTATGTCCAGGAATCGAACATGGGTAGAGGCCCGTCCATCGAAGGTCGCAAGAATGCCGAAGACGCCAAGCGCGCCAAGGTGTTCACCAAGCTGATCCGGGAAATCACCATCGCCACGCGCGGCGGCGTGCCCGACCCGAACGGCAACCCGCGCCTGCGCGCCGCCGTCGACAAGGCGCTGGCCGCCAACATGACCAAGGACACCATCGAACGCGCGATCAAGCGTGGTTCCGGTGCCGAGGGCGGTGCGGACATGCACGAGATCCGTTACGAGGGCTATGGCCCGGCGGGCACCGCGCTGATCATCGACTGCGTCACCGACAACCAGACCCGCACCGTGGCGGACGTGCGTTCCGCGCTCAACAAGTTCGGCGGCAACATGGGCACCACCAACTCGGTGGCGTTCCAGTTCACCCGCGTGGGCCAGGTGGTGGTGCACACCGGCGGCGACGCCGGGGTGGAGGCGAAGCTGGAAGAGGCGGCCATCGAGAATAACGCCGAGGACATCGCGATCGAGAACGGCGTGGGCACCGTGCTGCTCGCCTCCGATCCGATCGCCGTCGAGGCCATGCGCAAGGCGCTGGTGGCGGCCGGCTTCGACGTCGAGAGTTCCGACGTCGTCATGCGTCCCAACGGCCCGCTCGTCACGCCGGCCGGCGAGGCGCTGGAGCAGTTCGAGAAGCTGCTCGAACGCCTGAACTCGCTCGACGACGTCGACGAGGTCTACCACAACGCCATCCTGCCGGTCCGCGACGAGGGCTGAAGCCCCGTCTACCCCATGATCCGCATCCTCGGTATCGACCCGGGCAGCCAGCGTACCGGCGTCGGCGTCATCGACGTGGCGGAGAACGGCGCGCTGCGCCACGTCTGGCACGGCGCGCTCATGGTGGCGGCGGAGGCCAGTTTTCCCCTGCGCCTGAAACGCATATTTGACGAACTGTGCGGCATCATCGGCGAGCACGGTCCGGCGGAAGCCGCGATCGAGCGCGTGTTCATGGCACGCAACGCGGATTCGGCCCTCAAGCTGGGCCAGGCCCGCGGTGCGGCCGTATGTGCCGTGGTCAGCCAGGGAATCGTCGTGCACGAGTACGCAGCGACCGAGGTGAAGCAGGCAGTGGTCGGCACCGGCCGTGCCGACAAGGCCCAGGTCCAGCACATGATCGGCATCATCCTCGGCATCAAGGGCCCGCTGCAGGCGGATGCCGCCGACGCGCTGGCGATCGCGATCGCCCATGCGCATACCCGTTCCAGCATCGAACGCGTGGGCATCCCGCGCACGGCATGGAGACGTCGCCGATGATCGGCCGCCTGCGTGGCACCCTGGTAAGCAAGCAGCCCCCGTCCCTGCTCATCGAGGTGGGCGGCGTGGGTTATGAAGTCGACGCACCGATGTCGACCATCTACGACCTCCCGGCCACCGGCAGGGAAGTGATCCTGCTCACCCACTATGCGGTGAAGGAAGACGGGGTGGCGCTCTATGGTTTCCTGCGCGAGGCCGAGCGGGCGATGTTCCGCAACCTGCTCAAGGTCAGCGGCATCGGCGCGAAGATCGCGCTGGCCGTGCTTTCCGGCGTCGCCACCGACGAACTCTCGCGGCTCGTGCATGCCGGCGACGTCGTGGCGCTGACCAAGATTCCCGGCATCGGCAAGAAAACGGCCGAACGCATGGTGGTGGAACTGCGCGACCGCGTGGATGCCGTCGGCGTACGCCTGCCGGCCGGCAGCATGGGCGAAGCCGCTCCTGTGGATCCCGTGGGTGAGGCGACGGTCGCCCTGCAGCAACTCGGTTACAAGCCGGTGGAAGCGTCGCGGCTGGTGCAGAAGGCGGCCGCCGAAGGCGATTCGGCCGAGGCCATCATCCGCAAGGCGCTGCGCGCGGCGCTCGGAGGTTGAGAGTGAAGACGGAAAACCACGCCGAAGACCTACGGCACGTGCACGGCCGCCGGTTGGGCGCGCTCGCGCTCGGCGCCATTGGCGTCGTCTTCGGCGACATCGGCACCAGCCCGCTGTACACGATGAAGGAAACGCTGGGCACGCACGGCATGACGCCGCACCCGACGGCCGTGCTTGGCGTGCTCTCGCTGATCTTCTGGTCGCTGATCATGGTGGTGTCGCTCAAGTACGTCACCTTCGTCATGCGCGCGGATAACAAGGGCGAAGGCGGCATCATGGCGCTCATGGCGCTGGCCCAGCGCAGCGTCGCCGGCTCGCCGCGCGCGCGCTGGGTGCTGGCCGCCATCGGCATCTTCGGCGCGTCGCTGTTCTATGGCGATGGCGTCATCACGCCCGCCATTTCCGTGCTTTCGGCGGTGGAAGGCCTGGAAATCGCGGCGCCGCAGCTCGATACATACGTGCTGCCGATCTGCCTGGTCATCATCTTCGTGCTCTTCGCCGTGCAACGGCACGGCACCAACATCGTCGGCAAGGCCTTCGCGCCGGTGATGGTGGCGTGGTTCCTGGTCCTGGCTTTCCTCGGGCTGCGCCAGATCGTGGCGCACCCGCAGGTTCTGGAGGCGCTGGACCCGCGCTTCGCCGTCCGCTTCTTCCAGGAACACGGCAGGCTTTCCTTCATCGCGCTCGGCGGCGTGGTCCTGTCGCTGACCGGCGCCGAAGCGCTGTATGCGGACATGGGGCATTTCGGCAAGCGCCCGATCCGCATCGCCTGGTTCTGTTTCGTCCTCCCCGCGCTGCTGATCAATTACTTCGGCCAGGGCGCCCTGCTGCTGCACGACCAGACCGCGATCGAGAATCCGTTCTACCGGCTGGTGCCGGAAGACTGGCTCTACCCGATGGTGGCGCTGGCGACGATGGCGGCGATCATCGCGTCGCAAGCCGTCATCTCGGGTGCGTTCTCGATGACGCGCGAGGCGATGTCGCTGGGTTACTCGCCGCGCATGGCCGTGGTGCATACCTCGCACGAGATGTCCGGGCAGATCTTCGTGCCCTGGGTGAACCGGCTGCTGCTCGTACTGGTGTTCCTCGCGGTGATCGGGTTCCGCTCGTCCAACAACCTCGGTGCGGCCTACGGCATCGCCGTGACCGGCACGATGACGATGACCACGCTGCTGGCGCTGGTGGTGGCACGCCGCCGCTGGAACTGGCATTGGTCCGCAGTGATCACCGTGGGCATCATCTTCCTGATCACCGACCTTTCGTTCTTCGGCGCGAATGCGCTCAAGATCGCCCATGGCGGCTGGTTCCCGCTGGTGCTCGGCGTGATCATCTTTACCGTGATGACCACCTGGCGCCGCGGCCGCGACCTCGTGGTGCGCGAGATCAAACAGTCGGGCCTGGCGCTGGAACCTTTCGTGGCGAACATCGCCGACCACCCGCCGCTGATCGTGCCGGGCACGGCCGTCTTCCTTACCGCGAACCAGAACGCGGTGCCGCACGCGATGCTGCACAACCTGAAGCACAACAAGGTGCTGCACGAGCGCAACGTGCTGCTCACGGTGGAAATGCTCGAGACGCCGGTGGCGGAACACGACGAGCGTATGGAAGTGATCGAGTACGGCAGCGGCTTCTACGGCCTGCAGTTGCGCTACGGTTTCGCCGAAGATCCGAACATCCCCGTGTCGCTGTCGCGCGCCAGCGCCCTCGGCCTCGACTTCGACATGATGGACACCACGTTCTTCCTGTCCCGCGAAACCATCGTCGCCGACGTGCGCCGCCCCGGCATGGCCCTGTGGCGAGACAAGCTGTTCGCCTTCCTGGCCCGCAATGCGATGCCCGCCACGGCCTTCTTCCAGATCCCCGGCAACCGCCTGATTGAGCTTGGCGCCCAGGTGGAAATCTAGCGCCCCTGGCTCGGCTTCGCCATCGTATTGGTTCCGCACATCGTGGCTCCGGCGGGGAGTCGCCGGGTTGTGCCCCTCCGGGCTAGCGACCGAACTCGCCCGGAGGGATATAGCCTGGACCGCTCGCTGGAGCGCGAGCGCGCTCCGCTACAACAGATGCCGCAGCGCCATTCAGCACCCGTGAGCGCATCCTGTGTAGGAGCGTGCTTGCGCGCGACAGGCTTTCGCGACTAGCTTCACGTACGGGATGTACACGCTTTCGCGAATCTGAAGTGCGATCAATGCGGCGCAAGAGAGCATAGGCTCAATACAAAAGTAAGTGCCAGCTGAAAACGACCCGCAATTCGCCTGCTGCAGGTAAAGCGTCTCCATATGCATCGGAGACCATATTTCGCTCAAACATTAGTGGCGATTACCGATGCCGTCTTACTGCCTGAGTTTCTAGCCTGACCAGGTCCAAATCGTGGACATGCTTGGAAGGCTAGATGCGAAGATAATCTTCCTGATTCCCTTAGCCTCGCTGGGGATATCTCCAGATGCTGGTGCCGTCGTGAAATGGTTGAGTCGCGCGAATTGTCTCGCTGGAGTGGTTAACGAGTCGATCACATACGATCGGCCCCGGTTTCAAAGCCAGTTCATGTACACCGTTAGCAATCACGTGGGGTTTGGCGCTCGAGCAGGTCATCAGTCTGTGGCGCCACTGACAATTACCTGGCGCTCTTACGCGGGCGATCTTGGCGATCCTACGCGGAATACGGTAACGGGCACCCACGTCTTCGGCCGCGATCTTCGTGCGCTGACTACCAGGTACTCGTCAGCGACCGACTGCAACCTGACGGAGTGGTAATATGAAAACGGATATTCGAAAGATTACTGCGCTCTGTCTTGGCATGAGCGCAAGCGCGTTGTCGAGCGCCCAGAGCGCTGGCGAACCGCCAGCGAACTCCGTTGCGGCGATGGCAGGGATTACGAGTGACGAGCTCCGAAAGGCTAAGGAGGACGGTATCGACATGACCCGGATTCCTGCGTCGCCAGGGCTGCACATCGTTCCCCTTGCGGAATCCCCTTTCGTCGGACCTCTCGCGCGAGAGGCAAAGAAGGAACTTGCCGAGCAGGCAAGGAAGGGGGCAAAGACAGCGAGGCGGGGAGAAGTGCCGGATCTCCGTAACGCAGGTCAAGCCGGAGGGGCGAGTCGTAGTCGGAGGGCTGGCGCGGAGCGACCTTATCGGTCGCTCGAATCCATCCGCCCCAAGCTTCGCTATGAGCCCATTTCAGTGAAGGGAACCGTTCTCGAGAAGATTCCCCTAGTCGAAGCAACGACAGGCGGCGGCCTTGTGGACGGCCGGTGGACGGGCCTTTCGCGTTCCTGGGAAGTGGCCGGATTAGGCTATGTTCAACTCGAAGAATCGGAATATCGCGAGAGTGGCGGTTCGATCACCTTGGTCAAGGAGTGGGTCAATGCGGATGTAAACGGCAGCCCCGCATCCGTCCAGACAAAGCGAGAACGCAGAGGCAAGGCCATCGTGTCGCTGGATTGGGTCACTGACAGCACGATTTTTCGCCTGGACCTTCAACCGCTGAATCCAAGCGCCGTGAAAGCGAACCAGGAGGCATTGCTGGCGCTTGCGAGCAGTCTCGGACGCTGACCGGGAGGCCGGGGCGGGGCGGCCGCGAGCCGTTCCGCTCTCAAGACCTGCCATAATGACGCCATGTCCGAGCACCGCATCATTTCCTCCGCCGCCGCCATGGACGACGAGGCGCTGGAGGCCAGCATCCGTCCGAAGCGACTGGCCGAATATCTCGGCCAGCGGACGGTGCGCGAGCAGATGGCCATCTATATCGAGGCGGCGCGGCGGCGGGGCGGGGCACTGGACCACACCCTCATCTTCGGGCCGCCCGGGCTGGGCAAGACGACGCTGTCGCACGTGATCGCCAACGAACTGGGAGTGAACGTGCGGTCCACCTCGGGCCCGGTGCTCGAGCGCGCGGGCGACCTGGCGGCGCTGCTGACCAACCTCGAGAAGAACGACGTCCTCTTCGTGGACGAGATCCATCGCCTTTCCCCGGTCGTCGAGGAAGTGCTCTACCCGGCGATGGAAGATTTCCAGATCGACATCATGATCGGCGAGGGTCCGGCGGCCCGCTCGATCAAGCTCGATCTGCCTCCCTTCACGCTGATCGGCGCGACCACGCGCGCAGGCCTGCTTACCGGCCCCCTGCGCGACCGCTTCGGCATCATCCAGCGGCTGGAGTTCTACAGCCTCGAGGAACTCACGGCGATCGTCCGCCGCGCGGCGCGGATCTTCGGCATCGAATGCGAGCTCGAGGGCGCCGTGGAGATCGCGCGGCGTTCCCGTGGCACCCCGCGCATCGCCAACCGCCTGCTGCGCCGCGTGCGCGACTTCGCCGAAGTGCGCGGCGACGGGCGGATCACCCATGAGCTGGCCCGCGCGGCCACCGACATGCTCAAGGTGGATGCCCAGGGCTTCGACGACCTCGACCGCCGCCTGCTCGGCATCATCATCGAGAACTTCGACGGTGGCCCGGTGGGCGTGGAATCGCTGGCGGCGGCCCTCAGCGAGGACCGCGGCACCCTCGAAGACGTGGTCGAACCCTACCTGATCCAGCAGGGTTACCTGATCCGCACCGCGCGCGGCCGCATGGCTTCGGCCAAGGCATGGCGGCACCTCGGCCTGACCCCGCCGCCCCGCCAGGCGGGCACCCCGGACCTGTTCGCGGACGAGGCATGAGGGTTTTCAGCTGGCCCGTGCGGATCTACTGGGAAGACACCGACGCCGGCGGCGTCGTCTACCACGCCAACTACGTCCGCTTCATGGAACGGGCACGGACCGAGTGGTTACGTGCACAGGGCATCGACCAGCTCGCCCTGCGCGAATCGACCGCCCTGGGCTTCGTTGTCCGCGACATGCACCTGGACTTCCACCGCCCGGCCCGTCTGGATGATGAACTTCGGGTCACGGTGAGCGTCAAAGAGCGCCGTTCAGCCAGTATGCTGTTCGGTCAGGAGATCGTGCGAGGGGAAGAGGCACTGGTCCGCGCCAAGGTGCGCGTGGCTTGCGTCAACCTGGACACGATGCGCCCGATGCAGATCCCCGCGGACCTGTTTTCCAACGAATTCCCCCATACCTGAAGCCAGATTACCCGGCGGAGAGCCCTCAAGCGATGAACGGTGGACTGAACATTTTCAAGCTGGTGTCGGAAGCGAGCCTGCCCGTACAACTGGTGATGCTCCTCTTGCTGGTGTTCTCGTTCCTGTCCTGGGTGATCATCATCCGCAAGTACAGCCAGCTGAAGACGGCGCACGACAACGCCGAGACCTTCGAGGACCGCTTCTGGTCCGGCGCCGACCTGGCCGCGCTGTTCCGCGAGGTGGGCAACCGCGACGGCCAGCACGGCATCGAGAACGTCTTCGAAGCCGGCTTCCGCGAATTCGCCCGCCAGCGCCAGCGCCGCGTCGCCGACGCCAGCCGCATCCTCGAGGGGTCCGAGCGCGCGATGCGCGTGGCCGGTACCCGCGAGATCGGCAAGCTGGAGCAGAACCTCGAATTCCTCGCCAACGTCGGCTCGATCAGCCCCTACGTGGGCCTGTTCGGCACGGTGTGGGGCATCATGGGCGCCTTCCAGGGCCTGGGCGAGATGAAGGACGTGACCATCTCGGTCGTGGCCCCGCATATTTCCGAAGCCCTGATCGCCACCGCGATGGGCCTGTTCGCCGCGATCCCGGCCGTCTGGGCATATAACCGCTACGCCAACAAGGTCGAGCGCATCGCATCGCGCTACGAGGTGTTCCAGGAGGAGTTCTCCTCCGTGCTGCAGCGCCAGATCCATACCGACGAAGTGGCCTGAGCGGAGTACGCGATGCGCACTACTTACCGCCGGCACAAGCGGAAGCTGAAATCCGAGATCAACGTCGTCCCGTACATCGACGTGATGCTCGTGCTGCTGATCATCTTCATGGTCACCACGCCCATGATGAACCTCGGCGTCGACATCCAGCTGCCGCAGACGAACGCCAAGTCACTGCAGGACAAGAAGGATCCGATCGTCGTCTCGGTGGACGAGGCCGGGCAGATCTACCTGACCGCCAACGGCGCCAAGCGCGAGCCGGTCAGCGAGGACGAATTCCGCAAGAAGGTCACCGCCTTCCATGACGCGAACCCGGAGCTCCAGGTCCTGGTCGCGGGCGACCAGCGCGTGGGCTACGGCAAGGTCTATTCGATCCTCCCGATCCTCCAGGAGGCGGGTGTCTCCAAGATCGGCCTGATGAGCCAGCCCCAGTCGGCGCAGAATGGAAAACCGTAACGGCACGCCCCGCGCGGTCTTCCTCGCCGCGCTCCTGCACATCGGCATCGTGGCCTTCCTGGGCCTCGCGGTCATTCCGTGCTCGGATTACGAGAAATGGGCCGAGGCCATCGGCCTGCCCGCGGAGTGGAACCCGCTGAAGTGCCCGGCGCCCCTGGAGCTGCCCGGCCAGATCATCGAGGCGACCCTGGTCGGCCCGACCGGCAGCCCGCCGCCGAAGGCCACCAAGGTCAAGCCGACCCCGGACACGACGCCCCCGCCGCCGGTGGTGCCGACACCTCCGCCGCCGCAGCCGGAAAAGCCGAAGGTCGAGACCCTCCCGCCGCCACCCAAGCAGCCGGACCTCAAGGACCAGGAAAAGGTGGTCGACGACGCCGTGCAGAAAGCGGAGGACGCCAAGCGCCTGCAGGAAGAGAAGCAGCGCCAGCGCCAGGCCGAACTGGACGCCGAGCAGGAGCAGAAGAAGAAAGAGAAGCAGAAGGAAATCGACGACATCTTCAAGCAGCTGGACGCCGCGAAGGCCCAGACCCGGAAAGCCGACACCACGAAGAAGCAGGCCGAGCAGCAGCTGAAGGACCTGCAGAACGCGAAGGACGACGGCCTGCCGGATCTGCCCCCGGCCGACCAGAAGCAGTCGGGCACTAATGGACGCGATACCGGCAAGCTGGGCCAGTACCTGGCCGCCATCCAGAACTCGGTGACGCAGAACTGGCTCAGGCCGGACAGCATGCCGGCCACGTCCTGCGTGGTGCATATCGTCCAGGTGCCGGGCGGCCAGGTGCTCAGCGCGAAGGTGGACTCGAGCTGTCCCTACGATGCCGCCGGCCGCGCCTCGGTCGAAAACGCCGTACTGCGCGCCCAGCCGCTGCCTTACCAGGGCTTCGAAGACGTCTTCCAGCGCAACCTAACGTTCACGTTCAGGCCGCAATGATGTAGCGCGCCCTGCCTGGGCTATGTGCCCGGGCAGGGCGGTTCAGATTCGGGTCACGCAAGAAGTGACCATCGCGTTAACATTTCGCCGCTGTCCCACCTTCCCAGGCCGCAATGAACCAGCCCATGCGCAGAACGCTTTCCCGCTTCGTCCTCCTTCTCGCCGCGCTGGCGGCCTTCGTGGCCGGACCGGTCGCAGCCCAGTCCCTGAACGTGGAAATCGTCGGCGGCCTGAAAACGGCCATTCCCATCGCCGTCGTCCCGTTCGCCCAGGCCGGCGGCGCGCCGCTGCAGACCGACATCGCCGACGTCATCCGGGCCGACTTCAACCGCTCGGGCAAGTTCCGCTCCCTGGCCAAGAACGACATCGTCGAAACCCCGTCGCAGGGCTCCGACATCAAGTTCGCGACCTGGCGCCTGCTCAAGCAGGACTACCTGACCATCGGCCGCATCAGCGACGCCGGCGGCGGCATGCTCAAGGTCGAGTACGAGCTGTGGGACGTGAACCGCCAGCAGAGCCTGCTCGCTCAGTCCTTCACCGCCCCGGCGGGCGACCTGCGCGGCGTGGCCCACCAGATCGCCGACCAGATCTACGAAAAGATCACCGGTGTGCGTGGCGCCTTCTGGACGCGCATCGCCTACATCACGGCCGTGGGTACCGGCAACAACACCACCTATTCGCTGATCGTGGCCGACTCGGACGGCTACAACCCACAGGTCGTGGCCCGTTCGCGCGAGTCCCTGCTCGGCCCGGCGTGGTCGCCGGACGGCAGCAAGATCGCCTACGTCTCCTTCGAGAGCGGCAATTCCCAGGTCTACGTGCAGAACATCTCCACCGGCTCGCGCAGCCTGATCGCCTCGCACCCGCGCGGCATCAACAGCGCTCCGTCGTGGTCGCCCGACGGCAGCAAGCTGGCGGTGAGCCTCTCTTACGTGGGCAACCCCGAGATCTTCGTCATCGACGTGGCCAGCCGGGCCGAAACCCGCCTGACCAACAACTTTGCCATCGATACCGAGCCCACCTTCACCCCGGACGGGCAGAGCATCATTTTCACCTCCGACCGCTCGGGCAAGCCGCAGCTCTACCAGATGCCGGCCTCCGGCGGTGCCGCCCAGCGGCTCACCTTCCAGGGCGGCTTCAATGCCAGCGCCTCGGTGAGCTACGACGGCAAGCAGATTGCGATGGTGCAGGGAAACGGGAACGTGTATCGTATCGCCATCATGGACCGCAGTCTGGGTGGCCAGGTGCGCTTCGTTTCCCCGGGTAACGTGGACGATTCGCCCAGCTTCGCGCCCAATGCCAGCATGCTGCTCTATGCGGCATCGCAGGGTACGCGCGGCGTCCTGTATGCTGTTTCAGCCGATGGCCTCGTACGCCAGCGTCTCGTTCTCTCGGACGGCGACGTGCGCGAGCCGTCTTGGGGACCCTATCGACAGCGCTGATGGCGCCCTCACGGGCGACATCGGCACCGTCCAGGGAAGGGCGCGGCGTGGCCGCGCCTTTTCCGCGGACGAAAGGTTTTCCGGCAGCCGCCCTCGGGTGGCTGCCGGAGCGAAGACGCCGGGCGCGGGACAGCGCCCCGTCGGAGTAGATGTAAGTAAAAAAACAGCCGGACAACCGGCGGTGCCTGTCCCGAAACCGAAAACCGACTGTCGGAACTCAACTGTTGAAGGAACGTCCCATGAATAAGACCGTTACCGTCACCCTGGCTGCCCTGCTCTGCGTTGGCGCCGCCGCGTGCTCCAAGAAGAACACCAAGCCGGCTCCCATGCCGGAACAGCAGCCGGTCGCCCAGACCCAGGCCCCGACCAGCGACGGCAAGTACCAGCCGTCCGATCTCGACACCGATGCCTGCCTCCGTCAGCGCGTCGTGTACTTCGACTTCGACAAGAACGACGTCAAGCCGGAGTTCCAGCAGATCATCGCCTGCCACGCCAAGTACCTGCAGGACCGTCCGCAGTCGGCCATGACCCTCGAGGGTAACACCGACGAGCGCGGCACCCGCGAGTACAACCTGGGCCTCGGCGAGCGTCGTGGCAATGCCGTCTCCAGCGCCCTCCAGGCCGCTGGCGGTTCGGCTGGCCAGGTCAACGTGACGAGCTACGGCAAGGAGAAGCCGACCTGCCGTGAGCACAACGAAGACTGCTGGGCCAAGAACCGTCGCGTTGAGATCGTCTACACCGCGAAGTAAGTAATGAAGAAGACTCTGGCTACCAGCTACATGGCCAGGCTTGGCGTGGCGGGCGCGATTGCGTCCGCCACGCTTTTCGCGCTGCCTGCCGCCGCCCAGGACACCCGCCTCAGCCTCGCCGACCGCGTGTCGCGGCTGGAGCAGCAGTCGCAGGCGCAGGCCGGTACGACTTCCCTGGTGAACCAGGTCAACGACCTGCAGCAGCAGCTGTCGCAGTTGCAGGGGCAGATCGAAGAACTGCAGCACCAGAACCAGCAACTCCAGGATTCCCAGAAGGCGCAGTACGCGGACCTCGATTCGCGACTGGGCCGTATCGAGAAGGGTGGGGCGCCGCAGGGCCAGCAGCCCGCGGCCACGGCCACCGCGCCGACCCCTTCCGCGCCGACGGCTGCCGCACCGGCCGCCGCCGCTCAGGCCGCTGCCGCCAGTGCGCAGGCCGCTTCCGCCAGCGCACCGGGCCAGCCGGTGGGCACCGATCAGCAGGCCGCCTACGACGCAGCTTTCAAGTCGCTGCGTGCCGGCGACTACGTCACCGCTTCCCGCGGCTTCCGCGACTTCCTGGTGAAGTATCCGGACAGCCCGCTCGCGCCGAACGCCTACTACTGGCTCGGCGAGTCGTACTACGTGACGATGAACTACCCGGTGGCCATCGAGGCGTTCCAGCGCCTGGTGAAGCAGTACCCGCAGAGCGACAAGGTGTCCGACGGCCTGCTCAAGGTCGGCTATTGCCAGATCGAGCTGAAGCAGCAGGACGCCGCCATAGCCACGCTGAAGCAGGTTACCGCCAAGTATCCGGGCACGAAGGCCGCGGGCCTCGCACAGGAACGCCTGCGCCGCCTGCAGCGTCAGACGGCCAACTGATTCCATGAACGGCAGCACCGCAACGCCGGCGGACGTCTCGCCGGCCACGCCCGTCCGGGAGCGGCTGCGCATCACCGAGATCTTCCACTCCGTGCAGGGCGAAGCCGATGCCATCGGCTGGCCCACCGTCTTCGTGCGCCTTACCGGCTGTCCGTTGCGCTGCGTGTGGTGCGATACCGAGTACTCCTTCCACGGCGGCCAGTGGCACGACATCGACGCCATCCTCGCGGAAGTCGCAAGCCACGGGGCCCGCCACGTCTGCGTGACCGGAGGCGAGCCGCTAGCGCAGAAGCGCTGCCTGATCCTCCTGCGCAGGCTGTGCGATGCGGGCTACGAAGTCTCCCTCGAGACATCCGGCGCGCTCGACGTGTCCCAGGTCGATCCGCGCGTACGCAAGGTCATGGACCTCAAGGCGCCGGACTCG
The DNA here is from genome assembly GCF_056755555.1 of Luteibacter sp. SVR4-7G. Taxonomy (NCBI): domain Bacteria; kingdom Pseudomonadati; phylum Pseudomonadota; class Gammaproteobacteria; order Lysobacterales; family Rhodanobacteraceae; genus Luteibacter; species Luteibacter sp. SVR4-7G. Next base: position 182,709 of record NZ_JBPGXO010000001.1, read on the forward strand.
GGCGAAAGCGCGAGGAACCTGTGGTCGAACCTCGACCATCTCCTTCCGCACGACCAGGTGAAGTTCGTGATCGCGAGCCGTGCCGACTTCGAATGGTCGCGCGACGCCGTGCGCGAGCATGCCATCGACCGTAAGGCGATGGTGCTGTTCTCGCCGGTATGGTCGAAGGTGGAACCGCGCGAGCTCGCCGAGTGGATCCTCGCCGAACGTCTTCCCGTGCGCTTCCAGCTGCAACTGCACAAGTTGCTGTGGAACGACGCCGCGGGCCATTGATTCCAGGGTAACCGCATGAACGCTTCGAACGCTTCCCGCAAGGCCGTCATCCTCGTGTCCGGCGGCATGGACTCGGCCGTCACGATCGCGCTGGCGCGCGAACAGGGTTTCGAGGTCTATGCGCTCAGCGTCGCTTACGGGCAACGCCATAGCTCCGAACTGGAAGCGTCCGAGCGCGTCGCGAGCATGCTGGGGGCTGTGGTACACAAGACCGTGCACGTCGACCTGCGCAGCATCGGCGGCTCGGCGCTCACCGCCGATATCGACGTGCCGGAAGAGGGCGGCGAAGGCATTCCCGTGACCTACGTGCCGGCGCGCAACACGATCATGCTGTCGATCGCGCTGGGCTGGGCCGAGGTTCTCGGTTCGAACGACATCTTCTGCGGGGTCAATGCGGTCGACTACTCCGGCTACCCGGACTGCCGCCCCGCCTTCATCGAAGCCTTCCAGACGCTGGCGAACGTCGCCACGAAAGCCGGCGTGGAAGGCGCGGGCATCCGCATCCACGCACCGCTGATGCAGATGGGCAAGGGCGACATCGTGCGCGAAGGCATGCGCCTCGGCGTGGATTTCGCGGCGACCGTCAGCTGCTACCAGGCGGATGCCGAAGGCCGTGCCTGCGGCCACTGCGACGCGTGCCGCCTGCGCGCAGAAGGCTTCGCGAAGGCCGGCGTGCCCGACCCGACGCGCTACGCACGCTGAGGCGATAAGTCACTGACGCGAATGGTGGGTCGTGCCGGATTCGAACCGGCGACCTACGGATTAAAAGTCCGCTGCTCTACCAACTGAGCTAACGACCCAAGCGCGGGAGCCGGCAAGTTTACGAGGCGGGCGCAGGCGGCACAACCCAAGCGCAAGGGGTTCAGGTGGTGACGGCGATGGCTTCGACGTCTCCACCCGCGTCGCGCCAGGCAGTCAGGCCGCCGCTGAGGGGCCTTACGTTGGAGAAACCCAGCTTGCTCAGGCGCTCCGCCACCTTGGCGGCGGAAACTTCGTTAGGGCACGAACAATAGATCACGACGGCGCTGTGCCGGGGCAGGGTGGCCAGTTCCCGGTCGGCGGTCGAAAGATCGAACAGGCGGGATCCCGGAATCACGTAGGGATCGTCGCGCCGGCTGATTGCCGAACGGACATCGACGATGAGTGCGCCCGGTTCGTTCGCAAGCAGGACGGATAATTCGTCGACCGAAATCCGGCTCTTGCGCAGTCGCATGAGGAGCAGCGTCCGGCGCACGTAGCGGAAGGCGATCCACAGTACCAGTCCGATCCCGGCGACGGCAGCCATGCCGAGGCCGAACTGCCGGAGCAGGGCCAGCACGGCATCGATCTGGCGATAGAACAGCATGCCGGCGGAGAGTCCCACGACCACCCAGAGCGCGGCGCCGACGAGATCGTAGACCGTGAAACGCGAGAAGCGCGTGTCGCCCGCGCCGGCGATGGGAATGGCGACCAGGGACAGCCCAGGGATGAAGCGCGATACCAGCAGGAGCTTCACGCCGCGCTTCTCGAAGAAACCGCTCGCGCGGCGCACGCAGGTATCCGGGGAGAGCGAAATCCGGCAGAGGCCGTCGAGTACGCGGTAACCGAAGCGGCGGCCCGTGAGGAACCAGGCAGCGTCGCCGAGGAAGGCCCCCGTGAGCGCGGCGAGGAAGGTGCCGATGATCAGCATCGGGTCGCGTGCGGCAACCAGCGTGCTGCCCACGACGATGAGGGTGGGCATTGCCGGGACGGGCAATCCGATGGCGCCGGCGAAGACGCCGACGAACGCCACGATAGGTGCCGCGTCCGATCCGGTGATGCTCGCCACGCCCGTGTTCCTCGAAGAGGGTTCCTGTGCTCCCTGTAACGATACGCCGGTCGCCGGACGGGCGACAGGGAGGGGCTACCAGGTGGAGTACCAATGCGCCGCGGGCACCGGACGCGTGGCAGGGCCTACGGCGGCGCCGTCGAATTCCGCCCAGAAGAGGCTTCCGCGGCCCGGACTGGAGCGCACCCCGATGCGGCCGCCGAGCGTATCCGCGATACGGCGTGCCACGGCCAATGCCAGGCCATAACCGGGATGCCCGGGCAGGCGGGTGAACTCCTCGAATACGCGGGACTGCATGCCTGGCTCGAGACCCATCCCGTTGTCGCGCACCTCGAGGCGGATGGCGCCGCCGCGGCGGCGGATCGCCACCAGTACGCGCCCGCCCGGCGTGCTCAGCACCGCGTTGGACACCAGCCGGTGCAGCAGCTCGCCGAACAGGGCGGGATCGACGTGCAGCGGCAGGCGCCCGCCGCGCCAGCGCACGTCTACGCCAAGCCGCGCCGCGTCCGTCTCGATCGCGGCGCGTCCGCGCACGAACAGGTCCGATGCGATGAGGTCCACGGCGGCGGGTTCCACCACACCTGCGTCGAAGCGCGCCATCTCCAGCAGTCCGTCGAGCAATTCGCTGAGCCGCATGAGGCTGCTGCGCATCTGTCCGAGCACGGCGCGTTGACGGAGGTCTTCCCCGGGCTGCATGCCGGCAACGAAGAGGGCCAGCGCCTGCAGCGGCTGGCGGAAATGATCGCCGACCTGCTCGACGAAGCGCGTATGCCGTGCGATGTCCTGAAGACGTTGTCGCAATGCGTCCGCCATGGCCGCATCGTGGCGCGAACGCAGTTCAGTGAGTTCGTCGAGCAGCTCGTCGATCGCACGCAGCTCGTCGCCGTCTCTGGAGGCTTGCGCATTGCGTGGATGAAGGAACCGGTCGATGCGCGCGCGAACCTGCTCGACGGGCTCCATGACGTCGCGCTCGAGGTTGCGCCGCGTGATCGCGAACAACCACACCACCCCCGTGCAAAGCAGCAGCGTCATCAGGAGCCCGGCGACATGGCGTTCGTGCAGGGCGGAAGCATCCGTGACGGTTTCCAGCTCGCCGTCGTCGGTGTTCGTCCACGTGCGCAGCTGCCACTCGGCGGCGAGCCGTCTTCCGCTGTCCACGACCAGGTCGCTTCCGTCATCGCGATGGAGGATGGCCTGCTGGGTAGGTGCGCTGCGCAGCAGCGCCCGGGCCAGGGCGTCGCGAATGGCATCGTCGTTCGACGCCCCCGCCAGTACGGCGGCGATACGCTCCGCCTGGATGCGCGCCATGCCATGCGCATCGGCGTCCGCCGCGCGCATGTGCAGGACGCCGAGCGTGGCGGCCAACAGCAGGCCGACAACCGTCATGGGCAGCAGACCCTTGAGGATCAGCTGCTTTCGCAGGGGCGCAGGCCTTCCTGGCGGTCGCGGCGACACGGTCATGAGGGGCCTTATGGCGCAGGGTCTCATGACGAATCTATGAAAACGCGGATGGGTCGCGCGATAGACAAGGGGAGCTAACCCCGCCGGCCTATGCCGTCCGGCCTATTACTTCCCGCGCAAGCGGGCCACGATGCCGTCGTGGTCGCTGCGGATCTTGCGGAAGCGCGCGGCGCGCGCCCCGTCGCTGATCCACTGGGCGCTGTTCGCCCGGCGCTGCTCCAGCGTGTATTCGATGTCGGCGAAGGGCACGAGCTCGGCATTTCCCGCCGGAGCGAAGCCGCTGATGTCGTGGATGCGCTTGAGGTTCGCCTCCTGCCGCGCGGCATCCTTACCCTTGCCGTAGCTGGTGATGAACGCCGCCACCTGCGCGCGCAGCGACGATGGCAGGTCGCCACGGATGACGATGACCGCGTGCGGTATCAGCGCGGACGTCCACAGGATGCGCAGGCGCGCGTACTGCTCGGGGAAGTGTTGCCGGAAGCGTTCGAGATCGGCGGTGTTGTTCGTCGCTACGTCCACCTCCCCGTTGGCCACGGCCAGCGCGTTGTTCTGGTGGTTGTCCACGTGCACGCTGGCGAAGAAGGTGTCGGAGTCGACGCCACGCGCGGCGAACAGCTGGGTTTCCGGCACCAGGTAGCCGGATACCGAAAGGGCTTCGCCGCGTGCAAAGCGCCATTGGCCTGGACGGGCGAAGAGCTGGCCGAGGGTTCGCACACGTCCGTCGGCGGCCACGATCAGCACGGCGTGGTAGCCACGCGAACCGTCGCTGCGCGTGAGCCGCCCGATCACCTGCATGTTCTGCCGCGTGACGGCATCCAGCGCGAGCCTTCCCGACAGGAAGGCGATATCGACGCGCTGCTCACTGATCGCCTGCGCAATCCCTTCATAGGTCGTGACCGACACGGGGCGCACGGGCCGGCCGATGGCGCTCTGCAGGTCGTCGAGCATCGGTCGCCATGCTTCCAGCGATTCGGCAGGGCCGCCGATGGGCAGGATGCCGAAGGTCAGCGGCGCCTGGGCATCGACTTCGCCAGGAGGTGAGGCGCTCGCCGGCAGGGTGGCGAGCAGGCAGACCAGCCACGCGGCCAGCCAGCCCCGCATGTCAGTCGCCGAGGTGCTGGGCGGCGACCAGCGCCTCGAGCCGGTTGCGTACGTGCAGCGCGCGGAAGATGGCGGCCAGGTGGATCTTCACCGTACCCTCGCTGATCTGCAGTTCGCGCGCGATCAGCTTGTTCGGGCGCCCCTTCGCAAGGAGCTTCAGGACGTCGATCTGGCGGTCGGTGAGGACCGTGGCCAGACGTTCCTTCGTGGTCAGACCGTCGTTGCCATTGGACAACATGAATGAGGGGGCCACGCTGGCGGCAGCCGATTTCATGGCTTCCGGCGGCACGTAGATGCCCCCGCCCACCACGAGGCGCACGGCGTTGAGAATCACGTCGGGCGGCGAAGACTTGGGGATGTAACCCTGCACGCCGAGATCCAGCACATGGCGGATCGCCGAAGGGTCCTCCGTCCCCGAAAGGACGATCACCGGACGTCCCCGGGAACCGGTGTCGTCGTTGGGATCGCGCAGGGCCGCCACGGCGGCCTTGATGTGGTCGACGCCTTCGGCGCCGGGCATCGCCATGTCGATGAGGGCCACGTCGGGCGCCGGCAGCTCTTTCAGCCGCTGCTCGAGTTCCTTGACGTTCTCGGCTTCGACGAACTGGACATCATCGCCGAGCTCGCGAAGCTTGAGCTTCACGCCCTCGATGATGAGACGATGATCGTCCGCGATCAGAACACGCATGCCTTTCCTCCGCCCGCCAGGCTTGCGAGCCACCCCATTGAGCGGACCATAGCCCTACAGGCCCCGGTCGGCAAGCAGGCCATCTGGCTCAGACGGGCGCACGATGGACAGCCCACGCGGAAACCATTACCTCGTGGAGGCGTTCGGGCGAAACCGGCTTGAACAGCACCTGCGTGGCCGTCTGGTCGATGTGGCGCAGGAACTCCCCGCGGGTTTCCCCCGTGATCAGCACGCGAGCGAACGGCGGGGGATCGCCGGGACGGCGCCGGTAATAGCGGTCGAGCAGCTCGATGACGTCGAGGCCGGTGCCCTCGCGCAGGCGCAGGTCCGAAATGACGATGTCCGGCGGCTGCATCCACTGGTGGACGGCCTCCATAGCCTGCTGGGCGTCTTCCGCCGTCATCACCTCGCAACCCCAGCTGCCCAGGAGGTAGCTGATGCCGGCCAGGATCGTCGGTTCGTCGTCGATCACGAGGACGCGCATCCCCACGATGTCTCGCGGAATCCCGGGATCCGGGGCCGGTACGGACACGGTTTCCATCATGCCGGGTTGCACTTCGGGCAGGACGATGGAGAAGAGGGTGCCCTTGCCCGGACGCGAACGGACCGAAGCGCGCGTACCCAGCAGGCCGGCGAGCTTCTGCACGGTCGACAGGCCCAGTCCCAGGCCACGCCGCGTGCCTTCCGGCCGGCCGGTTTCCGGGCCGCCTTCGATCCGGTAGAACTCGTCGAAGATGTGCTGGAGGTGTTCCTGGGCGATGCCAAGGCCGGTGTCCCAGACGTCCACGCGCACGGTGCCGTCGAGCCGGCGCCTGGCGCCGACCAGCACGCCGCCGGTACGCGTATAGCGCAGCGCGTTGCTCACCAGGTTGTTGAGGATGCGGGCGAGCATGGTCCGGTCGCAGCGCACCCAGAGCCGGGTGGTGCGCACCACGAGGCGGAGATCGTGCTGCTCGGCCACCATGCGGAAGTTCACGCTGACTTCCTCGAACACCTCGTCCAGCGGCACGTCGCGGACGACGGCAGGCATCGCGCCGGTTTCGAGGCGGGAGAGGTCGAGCAGCTCGCCGAACAGGTGGTCGAGCGACTCGACGCATTCCTGGATGTGCGCGATCCGGTTCAGCCGCACCGGATCGTACTCATCCACGGCCAGGCCGGAGGAGAACAGCGTAAGCGCATAGAGCGGCTGGCGCAGGTCGTGCGAAGCGGCGGCGAGGAAACGGGCCTTGGCGACGCTGGCTGCCTCCAGGGCGGCGTTCTTGCGCGCCAGTTCGTCGGTGGCCGTGGCGATCTCGCGCTCCATGCCGATCTGCGCATGCAGCAGCTTGGAAGCCGCGCCGTTGAAGCCGCGCTGCAGGTCGCCGATCTCCGTATCGTCGGTGACCGGCACCACCACGGTGCGGTCGCCCAGGCCCAGCTGGCGCACGGCGATGGCGAGATTGCGCAACGGCGCGCTCAACCAGCGCGCCGTCGACCAGCCGATCGCCACCGCGATCAGCAGGCTGAGCGCCAGCCAGACGAGGGCGTTGTGCACGCTGGCGCGTTGCGCGGCCACGGCGTCCTCCACGCTCACGTCCACGGTGACCGAGCCGACCGCGCGGCGGGACAACGGGTCGAGGATCTCGCGGGACACGGTGAGACTGTTGTCGTCGCCGGCGTCGATCGAGCCGTTCACCCGGTCGGCCAGGATTTCGCCGTCGCGATCGCTGATGCGTACGCGCGACACCTGCGGCAACTGCACGATGGATTGTGCGATGCGGGCCAGCTCGCGCCGTTCGCCGGTGCGCAGGGCCTCGCCGGATACGGTCGCGGCCTGCTGGGCGATGGCGTCCGCGGTGGAGCGGCCCATCTCGTGCAAGGTGTCCATCTGGTGGCGGGTGAGCAGGGTGACCAGCAGGACCGCGCTGATCGCGGTAGGCACGAGGGCGACACAGGTCAGGCGCTGCACGAGCGAGGTGCGGCGCCAGACCTTTTCCAACCATGGAGCGGATACGTCACGCATGCATCATTCCCCTGGCACCACCCATCCAGGGCGGCGCGAGAACGTAAGCCTAGCGCAGAACGCGGTGGAGGCGGCGTCAGGGCCCGCGTCGAAGGCGGCCGAGCAGCGTGCGCGCCGCGAGGGGCAGGACGGTCAGCACAGCGAAGGCCGCCAGCGGAACCAGTATCCGGCCATCGAGCAGGCTCGTGGCATCCATCGGATGGCCGCTCGCGAGGGTTTCACCCAGTCCCGCGCCCACCGAGCTCTCCACGAACAGCGATACCGTGCCGCCGAGCCAGGTGGCCAAGACGAACAATCCCAGGGGACAGCGCATCCAGGCGAGCGCCACCGTCATCGCGCCCAGCGGCACGATGGGAACGAAGCGCAGTGCCAGCGCATAGGTGACAGGGTGCGCGGCGAAGCCGGCACGCAGGCGCTGGGCCAGGGCCGGCGGTGCGCGCCGGCCGGAGCCGAAGGCGTAGCGGCTGGCGAGGTAGAGCGCGAGCGAGCCCAGCACCAGCGACACCGACGACAGGGCGGTGCCTTCGACCGCCCCGAACAACAGGCCGCCACCCATCACCAGCACGATCGTGCCGGGCACACCGGTGGCGATGGCCACGGTAAGCAGACCGGTGAAGGCGAGCCGCGAGGTGACGGGATGTTCGGCGATTCCCGCGCGTAGGCGGCCTTCCTCGGCGAGCAGGTGGTGCGGCTCGAAGCGGTCGAGCGCTCCACTGGCGAACAGCGCGGCGCCGCCGACCAGCAGCAGGCATAGCGGCAGCAGGGCGCGCCAACGGCTGCTCACCTGGCGCGCCCCGGGCTCAATACGCCGTGCCTGATTCGCCGTAGCGGCGCAGCACCGCGCGCGCCTCGTCGCGGCGGATGTCGCGCCGTACGGCGATGCCGCGGCGTTCCAGTTCACCGATCCAGTCCGGGGGAAGCGGACCTTCGTCGAACGGGGTGAGTTCTTCCACGTCTTCGGAACGGGCCCCGATCAGCAGTTCGTCGATGCCGGCCCATATCGTCGCCCCGAAGCACTGGCAGCAGGGCTGCGAACTGCTCGCGAGCACGAAGCGGCTCCCGTCCTCGTTGAGGCGGAAGCGCTGCAGGCGCTGTTGCGCCGTCATGTACGCCATCATCTCGGCGTGCGCGACCGAACAGTTGTGCGGTACCACGCGGTTCACGCCCACGGCGACGATGCGGTCGTTGCCGTCGAACACCACGGCACCGAACGGCCCGCCCGTGCCGAGATCGATATTGAGTGCCGACAGCTCGATGGCGAGGGCGACCTTGGCCTCGTCGCCGGCGTAGTCCACCGAGGTGTTCACCGATTCGTGCACCCAGGCGGGGAGGGTGAGGTGGACCTGCGCGTACAGCATCAGGCCTGCTTCGCCCAGGAGTCGCGCAGGGTCACGATGCGGTTGAAGACGGGCGCGGCATGCGTGTGGTCGTGCATGTCGGCGACGAAGTAGCCGAGGCGCTCGAACTGCACGCGGTCCTCGTGCATCGCACCCGCGGCCGCCGGTTCCACGTAGCCGTGCACGATGCGCCGCGAGTGCGGATTGATGTGGTCCTTATAGGTCTTGCCATCGCTGTCGTCGTCCGGGTCGGTCACGTCGAACAGGCGGTCGTATAGGCGAACGATGGCGGGCACGGCGTCGCGCGCGCTCACCCAGTGGATGGTGCCCTTCACCTTGCGATCCGCACCGGGCATGCCGGCGCGCGTGTCGGGGTCGAGCGTGCAGCGCAGTTCGATCACCTCGCCACCGGCATCCTTCACCACCTCGTCGCAACGCACGATGCCCACGCCGCGCAGGCGCACCTCGCCTTCCGGCTTCAGCCGATGGAAGCCCTTCGGGGGCACTTCGGCGAAGTCTTCGCGCTCGATCCACAGCTCGCGCGAGAACGGCACGCTGCGCGTGCCGAACGACTCGTCCTTCGGATGGTTCGGGAAGGTGAGCGACTCGGCGTGCGCCTCGTCGAGGTTGGTGATGACCAGCTTCAGGGGGTCGATGACGGCGAGGCGGCGCGGTGCCGTGCCGTCGAGATCGTCGCGCACGGCACCTTCGAGCACGCTCATGTCGATCGTGCTGTTCTGCTTGCTCACGCCGATGCGTTCCCAGAACAGGCGGATGCCCGCGGGGGTGAAGCCGCGGCGGCGCACGCCGGCCAGCGTAGGCATGCGCGGGTCGTCCCAGCCGTCCACGAGGTTCTCGGACACCAGGGTGATCAGCTTGCGCTTGCTCATCACGGTGTAATTGAGGTTGCCGCGCGAGAACTCGATCTGGCGGGGCTTGCTCGGCACCGTGGGCAAGCCGGACTCGACCAGCGGTTCCCAGAGTTCGGGGTCGTTGGCGAGGTCCACCTTGTCCACGCACCAGTCGTACAGCGGGCGGTGGTCTTCGAACTCCAGCGTGCACAGCGAGTGCGTGATGCCTTCCAGCGCATCGGAGAGTGAGTGCGCGAAGTCGTACATCGGGTAGATCGGCCAGGCGTCGCCGGTGTTCTGGTGGTGCACCTTGCGGATGCGGTACAACGCCGGATCGCGCAGGTTGATGTTGCCCGAGCTCATGTCGATCTTCGCGCGCAGGGTCTTGCTGCCGTCGGCGAACTCGCCGGCGCGCATGCGCCGGAACAGGTCGAGGTTCTCCTCGATCGAACGATCGCGGTACGGCGAGTTGCGGCCCGGCTCGGTGAGCGTGCCGCGGTACTCGCGCACTTCGTCCGCGCTGAGGTCGTCCACGTAGGCCACGCCCAGGCGGATGAGCTTCAGTGCCGAGCGGTAGAAGACCTCGAAATAGTCCGACGCGTGGCGCAGCTCGGCCCATTCGAAGCCCAGCCACTTCACGTCGCGCTGAATGGCCTCCACGAACTCGAGGTCTTCCTTCGAAGGGTTGGTGTCGTCGAAGCGCAGGTTGCAGACGCCGCCGAACTCGGCGGCGAGCCCGTAATTCAGGCAGATCGACTTGGCGTGGCCGAGGTGCAGGTAGCCGTTCGGCTCCGGCGGGAAGCGCGTGCGGATCTGCGCGTGCTTGCCGGACGCCAGGTCGTCGCGGACGATCTGGCGGATGAAGTGCTGTTGCAGGACGGGTGTTTCAGTCGACATCGCGAAAGGCTCGGGAGATGGGCGCGGCAAACCTCCGAGTTTACCTTGTGGGAAGCGCGCTTGCGCGCGAACCTGCCGGCGGGGTAGCGTGCACCCATGCGCATCGCCTACCACGCCGAATCCCTTATCGACGCCCATCTCGTGAAGGACGCGCTGGAGCGGGAGGAGATTCCTGCGTTCATCGCCGGGGAGTTCCTCACCGGCGCGGTGGGCCAGCTGCCCGCCCGCGACTTCCTGGCCGTGATGGTTCCGGAGGGCGCCGCGGAGGCGGCGGAGGGCATCGTGCGGCAGATCGATGCCCAGCTGGCCGAGGCCCGCAAGGCAGCGGCCTCCGACGAGGGCTTCGACGCGGTTACCATCCCGGCCTGATCCCGTTCCGCCTTCCAGGATACCCATGCAGGCCATTCTCGACCTCGTCCGCGACGTGCCGGACTTTCCGCGTCCCGGCATCGTGTTCAAGGACATCACGCCGCTGCTTGCCGATGCGGCGGCCTTCGGCGATTGCATCGACGCCATGTGCGAACCGTGGCGGGGCATGGGCATCGGCGCCGTCTGCGGCATCGAATCGCGCGGGTTCATCTTCGGCGCGGCGATGGCGCGGGCGCTCGGTGCCGGCTTCGTGCCCCTGCGCAAGGCGGGCAAGCTGCCGCCGCCGGTGGTGGGTGTCGACTACGGCCTGGAGTACGGGCTGGATCGCCTGGAGATCGGCACGCACGCGCTCGCCCCGGGCGAGAAGGTCGTGGTGGTGGACGATGTACTGGCGACCGGCGGCACGCTCGAAGCCGCCCGCCGGCTGGTGGAGCGGCTGGGCGCCGAAGTCGCGGGCGCCAGCGTCGTGATCGAACTGGCCGGCCTCAACGGGCGCTCCCGCTGGGCGGCGGGTTCGCCGCTCCATGTGCTGATCGGGTACTGACCGCGGCTCAGCGGGCTGCCGGCGCCTCCGGCCGGAGACTTTCCACCAGCACGATCTCGCAGCCGCCGGCACCGGTGTCGTCGCGCGTCAGCGAGGTATTCCAGTGCCAGCCGTCGTCGCGCTTCACGTCGACGAGGAAACCCTCGAAGTGGACGACCTCGCCGGGACGGACGTCGCGCAGTTCGCGGGCGGCGGCGTCGTTCGCCGGGATCATGTGCATGTTCGCGCTCGAATCCTCGATCTCGCGGCGTGGGATCGGGAAGTTGTCCGTATACCAGTAGTAGAAGCGGTTGGACTGCGAGATGCGGATGCGGTCGAGCACCGCGCTGTCCGACATGCGCCCCCAGCCCATCGCCAGGTCGGTCGGTGCGATCGGCGCCAGGTCGTCCAGCTGGTAATCCTCGCGGGACAGCACGCGGCCGGTCATCGCGAAGGAGGCCCGTGTGCTGAGGGTGAAATGTCCCCGGCTCAACGTGCTGCCGCCGCCGATGGCTTCCTGCGCGGGCGCATCGGGGGCGAGGATGCCCGATGCTTCGTAAAAAGGTCGGTGCTTCCACCAGGAGTACGCGCCCCAGCCGCAGAGCAGGAGCAGGACGACGAGCCAGACGCGCATGGAACGAACCGTTAGGACGATGGGAGGGCAACGGATGGCGTCGCCTCCGGTTGACCCGTGGCGCAGCCCCGCGTGCTGAGGAGTTCGGCGGGAACGTCGCGGATCACGGCAGCCAGGGCTTCGAAGAACGGCGTCATGGCGGAGCTTTTCCGCCACAGCATGGCGATCCGCCGGCTCGGTGCCGGGGCCTCGAACTCCACCAGCCGCACGTTGGCCGACTGCGCCACAGGCGGCTTTACCGCCAGGGCGGGCAGGAGTGTGATGCCCACGTTCGCCGACACCATCTGCCGCAAGGTTTCCAGGCTGGTGGCGCGGAAACCGGACTTCTCGCCCGCACCGGCCATGTGGCAGACCTCCAGGGCCTGGTCGCGCAGGCAGTGCCCGTCCTCGAGCAGCAGCAGGTCCTGTTGCGAAAGGTCTTGCATGCGCAGGTGCTGCTTCGCGGCCAGCGGATGGCCGCCCGGCACGGCCAGGACGAAGGGCTCCTCGAAGAGGAATTCCACGTGCAGGGAGTCGTCGTGCACCGGCAGCGCCAGGATGCCGGCGTCGAGGGTGCCCTCGCGCAGCATGTGCAGCACCTGTTCGGTCTTTTCCTCGCGCAGCAGGAGTTCCAGCCGCGGGAAGCGCTCGCGCAGGCGCGGAATCACGTGGGGCAGGAGGTACGGGCCCAAGGTGGGGAAGATGCCCAGGCGGATCGTGCCCGACTCGGGATCGCGGGTGCGCTGGGCGATGGATTTGATCTCGTCGACCTGGGATAGCACGGCACGGGCACGCCGCGCGATTTCACGTCCCGTTTCCGTCAGCAGGACTTTCCGTGGGGTACGTTCCACCAGCGCCACGCCCAGTTCGTCCTCCAGCTTGCGGATCTGGGTGGAGAGCGTGGGCTGGCTGACGAAGCTGGCTTCGGCCGCCCGCCCGAAATGGCGGTATTCCGCCAGGGCAACCAGGTAGGACAAATCGCGCAGATTCATGATGGCTGTCTCGAACGGCCTCGTGATAGGTGCAGCCTATCACATTCATGCCTACAATCGATTTGGAATATATGTACTCGGCCGGTAAGCTTGTACGGAAGAGTTCACCGAAAGCCCTTCACCCAACCCTCAACGGAGAGTCTAAATGCTGAGCATTGGCGACAAGTTCCCCCAGTTCAACCTCAAGGCCGTGGCCGGTGGCCCGCTGGCCAACAAGATCGAAGATGCCTTCGTCGACGTGACCGACAAGTCCTACGAGGGTAAGTGGAAGCTTGTCTTCTTCTATCCGAAGGACTTCACCTTCGTCTGCCCGACCGAGATCAAGGGCTTCAGCGACCTGAACGAGAAGTTCGCGGACCGCGACTGCCAGATCCTGGCCGCCTCGACCGACTCCGAGTTCGTTCACCGCGCCTGGCGCATGGACCACGCCGACCTGAAGGACCTGAAGTTCCCGATGCTGGCGGACATCAAGAAGGACCTCACCACTGCCCTCGGCATCCTGACCGATGAAGGCGTTGCCCAGCGCGCCACCTTCCTCGTCGATCCGAATGGCGTGATCCAGTTCGCCTACGTCACCGCCGGTTCGGTCGGCCGCAACCCGGACGAAGTGCTGCGCGTCCTCGACGCCCTGCAGACCGACGAGCTATGCGCCTGCAACTGGAAGGCCGGCGACGAGACCCTCAAGGTCGCCTGATCGACTCGTTCCACCAAGTCCCCGCCGCGTTCCCTCCCTCGCGCGGCGGGGCACCCTCCTTCGCCTCTTTCGCGTTCCCACGTGAACCGGTGCCCGCAGGCGCCGAGACATTCCGTGCCTCTTTCCCTTACATCCAAGATAAAGGTGCATCCATGAGCGTCGCCGATCTGCGCAGCAAGCTTCCCGAATATGCGAAAGACCTCAAGCTCAACCTCGACTCCGTGCTGAGCGAAGCGGGCGCGCCGGGCCTCAGCATGGCCCAGATCGCGATGGTCGCCCTGGGTTCGGCCTATGCCTCCCGCTTCAAGCCGCTCACCGAGGCGATCGCCGCTTTCGCCGCCGAGCACGCCTCGAGCGAGCAGCTGACCGCCGCCAAGGGCTCGGCAGCGATCATGGGCATGAACAACATCTATTACCGCTTCCAGCACCTCGTCAGCCACCCGGAATACGAGACCATTCCGGCGAAGCTGCGCATGAATGTCATCGGCGCCTATAAGGGCGACGCGAAGAACGACTTCGAGCTCGTGTCGCTCGCGGTGTCCGCGGTGAATGGCTGCGGCATGTGCATCGACTCGCACGACCGCGTGCTGCGCGAGGGTGGGGTCAGCGTGCAGGCGATCCAGAGCGCCGTGCGCATCGCTTCGGTGCTCCACGCGGTGGCGGTGGTCCTCGAACAGGCCGACGCGGCAGGCTGATCCATCGAAAGGCCGCTTAACACGGCCTTTCTTCCTCATGGGCGACTCTCCGCGCACATCCACGCGAGGAGGGTTCGTCATGAGCTACGTAGACGGTTTCGTGGCACCGGTGCCGGTCGACCGCCTGGGCGACTACAAGAAGATGGCCCGCCTGGCCGGCAAGGTCTGGATGGAACATGGCGCGCTCGCCTATTCCGAATGCGTGGCCGACGACGTCAAACCCGGCAAGGTCACCTCGTTTCCGCAGTCGGTGAAGCTGAAGCCGGACGAGGTCGTGGTCTTCTCCTGGATCGTCTACGAGAGCCGCCGTGAGCGCGACAGGATCCTGAAGAAAGTGATGGCAGATCCGCGGCTTGCCGCCTTCTCGGACCCCAAGGCGCTGCCCTTCGACGGCAAGCGGATGTTCTTCGGTGGCTTCAAGCCCATCGTGGAGCTTTGAGTAAGTTCTGACGCATTGCAGCGAAACCGGGGGTGCCTTCTGGCACTGTGTCGAAGGTCACCCTGTTCGCAGGATGCAGGGATTACCCACAGGGAGTCCCACCTGCCATGCGTCGTTTCGTCCGTCCCCTCGTTCTCACCGCGCTCGCCGCCTGCTGTGGCGCCGCGCTCGCCGCCGGCACGGACGCCGCGCCGCCGCTCGGCCACCTGCCCACCTGGGCCCAGCCGGAATCCTATAAGTTGTCCTTCAAGGTGGACCCGAAGCAGGAGAACTACTCGGGTACCACGGCCATCCGCATCAAGCTCACCCAGCCCTCCGACTTCGTCTGGCTGCATGGCAAGGACCTCAAGGTCACCAAGGTCACCGTGACCGACGCCGCCGGCAAGACGCACGCCGGCAAGTACACCGTCGCGGCCGAGAAGGAAGGTGTCGCCAAGGTCGACCTGGGCGCGAAGCTCGAGGGCGAGATCACCCTCGCGATGGAATTCACCGCGCCGCTGAACAAGCAGCTGCAGGGCCTGTACAAGGTCTCGCACGAAGGCGTGCCCTATGCGATGACGCAGATGGAGCCGGTGTCGGCCCGTTATGCCTTCCCGGGCTTCGACGAGCCGTCGTTCAAGGTGCCGTTCGACATCAGCCTCACCATTCCGGCCGACGACCAGGGCGTGGCCAATACCGCGCAGATCAAGGAAGAGAAGGCCGGCGCGGGCTGGAAGACGCTGACCTTCTCGACCACGAAGCCGCTGCCGACCTACCTGGTCGCCTTCGCCGTCGGTCCGTGGGACGTCGTGAAGGGGCCGGATATCGCTCCGACCCAGTACCGCACGCATGTGACGCCGCTGCGCGGCATCGCCGCCAAGGGCGAAGGCCATCGCATGCAGCACGTGCTTGGCGAGACCAGCTCGATCATCCACACGCTCGAGGACTACTACGGCTTCGGCTATCCGTATGACAAGCTCGACCTGCTTGCCGCGCCGGACTTCAGCGCGGGTGCGATGGAGAACGCGGGCCTCGTCACCTTCCGCGACTGGCTGCTGCTGATCGATCCGGATTCCGCGGCGCAGTACGTGCGCGGCTCGTTCAACGTCAATGCGCACGAGCTGGCTCACCAGTGGACCGGCGACACCGTGACGATGAAGTGGTGGGACGACATCTGGCTCAACGAGGCCTTCGCTACCTGGATGCAGCAGAAGGTCACCATCAAGGTGCATCCGGAGTATCGCGCCGACCTCGACCGTGTCCGCGGCGCCCAGGGCGCAATGAACAACGACAGCCTGGTCAGCGCGCGCAAGATCCGCCAGCCGATCACCGGCAACGGCGACATCGAGACGGCGTTCGACGGCATCACCTACCAGAAGGGCGCGGCGGTCCTCGGCATGTTCGAGGGCTACGTCACCGAGCCGGTGTTCCAGAAGGGCATGCGTGCCTACATCCAGAAGCATAAGTTCGCCAACGCTACGGCGGACGACCTGATCGATTCCATCGCCGAGGCCGCCGGCCAGGGCAATGAGTTCAAGAGCGCCTTCCGCAGCTTCCTCGATCAGTCCGGCGTGCCCTACGTGGCCACCGAAGTGAAGAACGAAGGCGGCAAGACGGTTCTGCATCTTTCGCAGAGCCGCTACCTGCCGCTGGGCAGCACCGGCGACGCGAAGCGCGTGTGGGGTGTGCCGATGTGCGTGCGCTACGGCACCGACGGCGGCGGCAACAAGGTCAAGTGCGAACTGTTCGACAAGGCGACGGGCACGATGGTGCTCGACGGCGCGGCGAAGAACGGCTGGGTGCTGCCGAACGCCGACGGCCGCGGTTACTACCGCTTCGCGCAGAGCAAGGCCGATCTCGCCGCGCTCTCGAAGGTGGTGGGTACGCTGACCGACGCCGAGCAGCTGGCCTATGCCGACGCCGTGCGCGCCGGTTTCCAGCATGGCGATCTCGATGCCGGCGACGTGCTGGCCGCGTTCAAGCCGCTCACCGCGTCGAAGACCCGCGAGGTGTTCACCGCACCGCTCGGCACGTTCCACTGGATCGTGGCCAACGAGGCCCAGACGGATGCGCAGCGCGAACGCCTGCGCAAGTGGGCCAGCGACGCCTACCTGCCGAAGCTCAAGGAACTCGGCTACCGCAAGAAGGCCGGCGAACCGGATAACGACACCCTGACCCGCACCGCGCTTGCCGGCTTCCTCGCCGACAAGGACATCGGCGTGCCGGAGGTGCGTGCCGAACTGCTGAAGCAGGGCGATGCCGCGCTGAAGACGAAGGACGGCCACCTCGACCTTGAAGCCGCCGATGCCGACCTGCTCGGCGACGCGCTGGGCGTGGCGGTGCAGGAACGCGGCGCGCCGGCGGTCGATGCGATCATCGCGGAGATCCCGAAGACCTCGGACCCGGCCAAGCGCAACGCGATGCTTTCGGCGCTGGCCGACATCAAGGATCCGGCGCTGGCCAACAAGGCTCGCGATTTCGCGCTCGGCAAGGACGTGAAGGTCGGTGAGATGGCGATGGTGCTCCACGGCGGTCGCGACACGGAAGCCTCGCGCGCGGACATGTGGAAGTGGTTCGTCGCCAACTACGACAAGATCGTGGGCCGCACGGGCAGCTTCGCCGGCGGCAGGCTCCCGGCCCTCGGCGGCGGTGGCGGCTGCTCCAAGGCCGAAGCCGATCGCCTGAGCGCGTTCTTCAAGCCGCGTATGAGCCAGGTGAGCGGCGCGGAACGCGGCCTCGCCCAGACCAGCGAGGAAATCCTGCTGTGCTCGGCACAGAAGGCCAAGCAGGACCCGCAGGCCATCCTGCGCTGATCCCGTTCCACTTCGCGTAACGAAAGCCGGGCGAGCAATCGCCCGGCTTTTTTCTGTAGGAGCGCGCACCGCGCGCGACAGCCTTTCGCGTCGGTTGCCCCGCTTGCGCGTGCCCATGTCTTAAGCGGCTTCGCCGCAGGGAGCGGTTGCCGGCTCGGCTATCGCCATCCCGTTTTGCTTGGGCGTGGCGGCGGGTCGCCGGCGCCTGCATTTTTTCGCTAAGTCCTCGTCCGGCCTACGCCTCCCTGCGGAATCGCTCCAAAAACGGCAGCCACCGGCTCCTCCCA